>QNER01000681.1 GCA_003646175.1 Candidatus Parabeggiatoa sp. nov. 1 | reverse complement strand
CGTGGCGATTGCACCGAGTATATGTATTTATTTACGGCACTTGCCAGAGTGAATGGGATTCCGGCGCGTGGTATTGGCGGTTATGTTTACAGCGATGACGCGCTGTTAAAACCAGACGATTATCACAATTGGGCCGAATTTTATTGGGATGGCAGTTGGCAGCTTGCAGATCCACAGAATAAAGTTTTTATGGACAAACAATCGAATTACATCGCCATGCGTATTATTTCAGAACACTCAAACTTAGCCGGTGCCCATCGTTTTTGGTATTCGGGTGAAGGTTTGAGTGTGAGAATGAATTAAAAATTAAATTTTGTGATGCTATCGCTTTTGTTTGCGATAGTATCACTCATTTTGTGATGCTATCGCTGGTTTTGGCGATAGTATCACTTTAGTGTTGGTTGCTCGACGCTGGTTTTTTCTGGTTCCAACGCTCCAGCGTTGGAACCCCGTTCAGGACGAACCAGCGTCCGATTCCTCGTTCCTACGCGCTGGTGTCACTGCCATTAATTTAAGCTTAAGTTTTTATTGTTACCACAATTCAGTTTATTATTGAAATTGGCAACACTGAAAACCCGCTAATTTCAATCATCCATGGTAAGGAGTAGAAATGACAGATGAACTTTATAATTTATCAACACGCTAAAGACGAAATGCAGCGAAGAACTATTTCTTTTGATTTGCTAGAATCGGTGTTAAGAAACCCACAGCAAAAAATTATCTATCTCTGAAAGGGGTGGCAGAAAAGTTTATCAATCGCAAGTGTTTTTGGGTTCTGGCAAACGATTTTTATTACGGGCCATCGTTGCTGATGAGAACGATCCTGCTATCGTCGTAACCGTTTACAAAACCCATAAAATAAATAAATAAATATTGGAGAACCTGATGAAAATCATTTATGATATTGAAGTCGATGTACTACGCATCTTGTTTAATGACAGCCTGATTGAAGAAAGTGATGAGGAAAAAGAGGGTGTCATTTTTGACTATGATAAACAAGGCCGGCTCGTTGGGCTTGAAATACTTGATGCCTCTCAACAAATGAGTGAGCCTCATGCAATGGAAGTCAAATACGCTATCACGCCTTTTTCTCTTTCTGGGAAACAGCCAACATTAGCGAGCGTCGCTGGGTAAATATAAGTAGGTACACAAAAGAGCCTTTTATTATTATGGTTCCCACGCATTCTCGTCGCAAAAGCGTCGCAGCCCGCCGACATACCAAAACTGGACGCAGGTGTGCTATCGCTGTTTTTTGCGATAGCATCACGACTTAAATCAAATAGGTAAACAACTATGAAGCAAATCGCAACCCACACATTTCAAAACATTTGGCAGACAATACGGTCAATAATATTTCTCAGTACACTATTATCCTTGCCGGTTTCCGTTTACGCGGTAGAATCACTTTGTGCCGTCGTCAAAATCGAGATTAAACAAGAACTGACATTAGAACGGCAAGCCTTTGACGCGCACATGCGGATCAACAACGGACTTTCCAATATCCAGTTGGAAAACGTTGAGATCAATGTTAGCTTTGCCGATGAAGACGGTAACAGTGTTCGTGCAACCTCTGATGCCAATGATACCAGTGCCTCCTTCTTTATTAAGGTTCCTTCAATGGAAGGGATTAATGATGTCAGTGGCAGTGGTACAGTAGCACCTTCTACCAGCGCGGATATTCACTGGCTGATTATTCCAGTCCCCGGTTCGGGTGGTATCCTGCCCTCTGGCAAAATGTACTATGTCGGCGCGACTTTGAAATACACCTTAGGGGGTGAAGAACATACCACCGAAGTCACACCGGACTACATTTTTGTGAAACCGCAACCACTGCTGACACTGGATTATTTTCTGCCCAATGATGTTTATGCGGACGATGCCTTTACCCCAGAAATAGAGCCCTCGATTCCTTTTACGTTGGGGGTGCGTGTCAAAAATGACGGGCAGGGCACTGCGTATAATCTCAAAATTGACTCAGCCCAACCGAAAATTGTTGAAAATAAGCAGGGGCTGTTGATTGGATTTAAAATTATTGGCAGTACCGTCAATAATCAACCCGCCACCCCGAGCTTATTGGTGGATTTTGGTGATATTGAAGCAGCGCAATCTGCGGTGGGGCGTTGGCAAATGACCACGACACTTTCTGGTCAGTTTACCGAATTTACGGCCGAGTTCTATCACGCCGATGAATTAGGCGGGGAATTGACTTCCTTGCTGCAAGCAACCCAGACCCATTTTTTGGTGAAAGATGTTCTGGTTGATTTGCAAGGGCGTGATGAAGTTCGTGACTTTCTGGCCAAAGATGGCGGTGTGTTGCGTGTTTATGAATCCCATGGTTTAGACACCGAAGTCAACGACCATTCCGCCAATACCACCCTGCAACCGATGAGTCAAACCGGTTCACAAGTAACTTACCGCCTGAATGCGCCGGTGACGGCCGGATTTCTGTATGTCAAATTACCGGATCCCCATCAGGGTGCCAAGGCGATTGATCGTGCCATCCGTTCTGATGGCAAACAGTTACCACTGGAGAATGTTTGGTTATCAAAAACTCGTCGTGAAGATAATGGGTGGGACTATTTTATCAATCTGTTTGATAACAACAGTAGCGGCCAATATCAGATTACCCTAGATACGGCGAATCTCGCACCACAACCGCCAGTATTACAATTCATTCCAGATCGCAGCAGGCCTGAAACCAAACAGATTGCTTTTTTGGTAGAAGCCAGCGATCCCAATGGTACGATCCCCACCCTTTCGGCCGCTTCATTGCCAACCGGGGCCCGTTTTGCGATGGAAGGTGAGGGTAAGGCCGTTTTTGACTGGACACCGGTAAAGGGACAAGCTGGAGACTATGATATTACGTTCACCGCTGCGGATGAGGCGTTGAAAACTGCCCAAACGGCGCGTATCACCGTGCATTCTATCACGGATGATAGTGATAGCGATGGGATGTTGGATAGCTGTGAAATGCAGTACTTTGGCAACATTGATAAGGAAGGTAGCGGTGATTTTGATGGTGATGGCCTTTCGGATCGGGAAGAATGTCTACAAGGCACCGATCCGACGGTTAAGATGCCTAACCTGCTGATTAATGAAGTTGATGCCTTAGTAGCAGGGACTGAAACCACTGAATTCATTGAATTTTATGATGGAGGGACTGGCAATATCCCATTGGATGGTTTAGTGGTTGTGCTGTTCAATGGGGATCTGGATAAATCCTATACTGCGCTTGACTTGGATGGTTTCACGACGAATGCGACTGGCTACTTTGTGATTGGCGGTAGTGAACTCACTGGTGCTGATATGACGGTATCCAATAATGATTGGCTGGCCGATGGTGCAGATGCAGTGGCACTGTATCTGGGCGATGACACTGATTTTCCTGAAGGTAGTGCTGTTGTTGTCACCGCCAAATTGCTGGATGCGTTGGTTTACGACACGGATGATACCGATGATACCGGTTTATTGCCCTTGCTCAACCTGAATGAACCACAAATTAATGAAGGCCGCGCGGGTAATGCTGAAAGCCATTCTATAGGGCGCTGTGAAAATGGCGCGGGCGGGCAACGTAATACCAACAATTATATTCAAGCAGCCCCAACACCGGGTGTTGCCAATAACTGTCAGGCCAACTTGTCACTTACCAAAGCCGATTCGGCGGATCCGGTCAATACCAGCGCGAACTTCAGCTACACCTTAACTGTGAGCAATGCTGGCCCAGACGCTGCGAGCAACGTGCAAGTCGTAGACACCCTACCGGCGGACGTGAGTTTTGTCAGTGCCAGTGGTACGGATTGGACTTGTAGCGAAGCCAGTGGCACGGTAACTTGTGAGCTTGCCAGTCTGGCAGTTGGCGCGGCTGATCCTATTACTATTAATGTCACCGCACCGAGTACGGCCGGTGAACTCACTAATCAAGCGACAGTCAGTGCGGCCACAGCCGATCTTGACACCGCTAACAATAGTGCCAGCGAAGCGACTACAATTGACACGGCCGCACCATCGGCCCAAGCCAATTTGTCACTTACCAAGGCTGATTCGGTTGATCCGGTCAATACCAGCGCGAACTTCAGCTACACCTTAGCTGTGAGCAATGCTGGTCCTGATGTGGCAAGCAACGTGCAAGTGGTGGATACTTTGCCCAGTGGCGTGAGTTTTGGCAGTGCCAGTGGTACAGATTGGACTTGTAACGAAGTTGGTGGCATTGTGACTTGCGAACTTGCCAGTCTTGCGGTTGGCGCGGCTGCTCCTATTACTATTAATGTCACCGCACCAAGTACGGCCGGCGATATCACCAACACTGCCACCGTCGGTGCAGCCACGGCCGATCTTGACACCGCCAACAACAACGCGAGCGAAGTGACTACAATTGACACGGCCGCACCATCGGCCCAAGCCAATTTGTCACTTACCAATGCCGATTCGGTTGATCCGGTCAACACCAGCGCGAACTTCAGCTACACCTTAATGGTGAACAATGCTGGCCCAGACACGGCGAGCAACGTGCAAGTCGTAGATACCCTACCGGCGGACGTGAGTTTTGTCAGTGCCAATGGTACGGATTGGACTTGTAACGAAGTCGGTGGCACGGTAACTTGCGAACTGGCGAGTTTGGCTGTTGGTGCAGCTGATCCTATTACTATTAATGTCACCGCACCGAGTACGGCCGGCGATATCACTAATCAAGCGACAGTCAGTGCGGCCACGGCCGATCTTGACACCGCTAACAATAGTGCCAGCGAAGTGACTACAATTGACACGGCCGCACCATCGGCCCAAGCCAATTTGTCGCTTACCAAGACCGATTCGGCAGATCCGGTCAACACCAGCGCGAGTTTCAGCTACACCTTAACCGTCAACAATGCTGGCCCAGACGCAGCGAGCAACGTGCAAGTGGTGGACACCCTACCGGCGGACGTGAGCTTTGTCAGTGCCAATGGTATGGATTGGACTTGTAGCG
>QNER01000680.1 GCA_003646175.1 Candidatus Parabeggiatoa sp. nov. 1 | reverse complement strand
TTGATTCCCTGATGGCTATGGAATTGAGAAACCGTATTAAAACCGATCTAAACATGGATGTGCCTCTCGTAAAATTTATGGAAGGTTTCAGTGTTGCTAGTCTAGCGACGCTGGTCAATGAGCAAATAAATGAGCAATTAGCAAAGAACGACTTCGCTATTCAAGAGGGTAACCAAAATGAGGTTCAGATTGATATCAGTCATGTTGATAACTTAAAAAACCATGCGGGAGAAATGTTAGAAAAAATAGACCAGATCACCGATGAAGAAATCGATGTCTTACTGAATTCTATGTTGTCTGAGGAGAAACGCGAATAATGGACAATCAAATTAATCTGTCGCCACAGGAAAAGCGTGAACTGTTAGCCAAGTTGTTACAAGAAAAAGCGAGTCAACAGAAATATTCGCATCCCCTTTCTTGTGGTCAGCAGTCCCTGTGGTTTTTGCACCAGAACACGCCTGACAGTGCTGCTTATAATGTAGCGTTTACCGCACGCATCAGCTCTCAGGTAGATGTCACAACTTTACGGCATGTCTTCCAAACGTTGATAAATCGTCATCCTTCGTTACGCAGCACATTTTCACTGCAAGAGGGTAAAACTATTCAAACAGTTCATGGCTATCAGGAAGTCTATTTTAAGGAGATTGACGCTGCCACAGATACTGATGATGAATTCAAACGACGGGTGGTCGAAACCTATCAGCTGCCCTTTGATTTGGGACAGGGGCCTTTGCTGCGAGTGAATTTGTTGACACGCTCAGTGACAGACCATGTTTTGCTACTGACGGTCCACCATATTGTGAACGATGGCTGGTCGTTGTGGCTGCAGCTGAATGAGTTATCGTTGCTGTACCCGGCACAAAAAGCGGGCCAAGTGGCTACTTTACCCCCGCTGAAAATGCAATATAAAGATTTCGTACAGTGGCAAGCTGAACTATTAGCTGGCCCAGAGGGAGACAGACTTTGGGAATACTGGCAAAAACAATTGTCTGGTGATTTGCCGGTACTCAATCTACCGACTGACCGACCATACCCGCCGGTGCAATCCCATCAAGGGGCTTCTGTCACTTTCAGGCTACCAATAGAACTGACTCAACAACTGAAGGGCCTCGCACAAGCCTCAAAGGCGACGCTTTACATGATTATCCTCGCGGCCTTTCAAGTCTTGCTGCATCGCTACACCAGTCAAGAAGATATTTTAGTCGGTTCTCCGGTCACTGGCCGCAGCCAGAGTGAATTTGCCGGGATTGTCGGTCACTTTATAAACATGCTGGTTTTACGCGCAAAATTTGACAATAACCTTACCTTCACCGCTTTTTTGGAGCAAGTACGCCAAACCGTTTTAGAAGCACTTGCCCATCAAGATTATCCTTTTTCGGTCTTGGTCAAACACTTGCAGCCAAACCGTGACCCTAGCCGTTCACCTATATTTCAAGCAGCTTTTGGATTACAAAAACCACAACAATCTGGCAAACAATCCGGACAATTAGCGGATTTGTTGGGAACCAATGACCCAAATTTCAGAGTCAACTTGGGTGAACTTTTGTTAGCCCCTTTTGAAATGCTACAGCAGGAAGGCCAGTTTGACTTGAGTTTAGAAATGATGGAAGTCAAAACCTCATTAGTGGGTGTGTTTAAGTATAACACTGATTTGTTTGATGCAACCACGATTACCAGAATGGTGGGACATTTTAAGACCTTACTAGAGGGGATTGTGGTTAATCCTAAACAGCATGTCTTTAAATTACCCTTGCTAACCGAAGAAGAAAGGCAACGGTTGCTGGTAGAATGGAACGACACGGCCACCGATTATCCTCAAGATAAGTGTATCCATCAGTTGTTTGAAGCCCAAGTCGAAAAAAACCCAGATGCGGTTGCGGTTGTGTTTGAAGATCAACAACTCAGCTATCAAGAATTAAATACCCGCGCCAATCAACTGGCACACCATCTACAAACCTTGGGTGTTAAACCCGAAGTGCTCGTTGGCATTTGTGTAGAACGTTCTTTAGAAATGATTATAGGATTGTTAGGTATCCTCAAAGCGGGGGGGGCGTATGTGCCATTAGATCCAAAGTACCCGCAGGCCCGTTTAGCTTTTATGTTGGAAGATGCCCAAGTACAAACACTTGTAACGCAACAACCTTTGTTGGCAACCTTTACGAAACATAAGCTACCCTCAATAGTTTGCTTAGATACTGATTGGCAGGCGGCCATTTCTCTGGAAAGCGAAGAGAATCCAAAAGGCTTGGCAACGCCAGAGAATATCGCTTATGTTATTTATACTTCAGGCTCTACCGGTAAACCCAAGGGAGTTATGGTGGCGCATCAAGGATTGTGCAATCTTGCTACTGTACAAAGTCATATTTTCAATTTACCACAGGGCAACCATGTTCTCCAATTTGCTTCCCTTAACTTTGATTCCTCAGTCTGGGAAATTGTTATGGCATTGCTATCTGGATCAGTTCTATATTTGGAAACGCGAAATGCTTTGTTGCCTAGCAGTTCTTTGGTACAATTATTACGTGAACAGGCTATTACTATAATTACTCTACCACCTTCAGCCTTGGCTGTTCTACCGGTTGAAGAATTGCCTGCGTTGCATACGATTATTGTTGCTGGTGAAGCTTGTCCTGCTGAACTTGCGGTTCGGTGGGCACCCGGTCGTCTCTTCTTCAATGGCTACGGGCCAACGGAAACAACGGTTGGTGCTACTCTCGGTGAAATCAGGGGACAAATTGATAGTAATCTAAAATTGCCCATTGGATATCCATTTGCCAATACGCAAGTTTATGTGCTAGATGCTAATTTACAGCCGGTTCCTATTGGTATCCCGGGCGAACTGTACATTGGCGGAGTCGGTTTAGCGAGAGGGTATCTCAATCGCCCAGTTCTAACCGCCGAAAAATTCATCCCTAATCCTTTTAGTAATGATCCCGTTGCCCGTCTCTACAAAACCGGCGACTTAGTCCGTTATCTTTCAGACGGCAATATTGAATACTTGGGCCGTATAGATCATCAAGTTAAGATTCGTGGTTTTCGCATTGAATTGGAAGAAATTGAGGCAGTGCTGAATCAAGATTCGACAGTGTGGGAGGCTGCGGTTATTGCTCGTGAGGATGAACCCGGCAACAAGCGCCTAGTCGCTTATATTGTTTCCAAACTCATTCTGGAACGCTTGCCAATACAGAGTGTTTGTGTCGCCGAATTTGGTGATGAGCCACCAATCACGTTAAACACTGAGGACATTTCTTATAAAGGTGTGGGTTTGGTAGGGGTTCCCCCGACTTGTCAAGCCGATCAAAACGTCCGTTTACGTCTGCAATTGCCTGATGAAACGGAGGAACTGTGTCTAAAAGGTAGGGTTGCTTGGTGCCAAGACCAACGAGCTGGTGTCCAATTCACTTTAACTTCGGCAGAGCAGACACAGCTTGATAAAAGGATAGAAAATTTGTTTGAAACTCAGGGATTTATGAAAGTGATACAACGCACTTCGACCGCACATCTACGCGACGTTTTAAAAGAAAAACTACCTGACTATATGGTGCCGGCCAGTTTTGTGTTTTTGAGTGCTATGCCGCTAACACCCAATGGCAAAATAGACCGTAAAGCACTGCCAAACCCACAAGCATTACGCCTAGATGATGAAGCCTCATATATCGCGCCCGAAACTGAAATTGAACACCAAATAGCAACCGTTTGGCAAAGCGTGTTACAGATAAATAAAGTAGGCATACATGATAATTTTTTTGATTTAGGGGGAAATTCTTTACTGATCATACAAGTGCAAAATAAATTAGTGGAAGTATTAAATAAAGAGGTGCCGGTTGTTGCATTCTTTCAGTATCCGACTATCTCTGCATTGGCCCATTACTTGGCAGACTCACACCATGAACCGGCTACTTTTAAAGCCACTTATGATCATGCTCACAAGGCAAAAGAGGCCAGACATCGACACCATAAACATCACAAGAAATAGAATAAATAAATAGAATGAATAAATATATTTTTTTATCAATAACTACAAGGATTGTATATAAAAACGGATTGCTTACTTACCACCAACCAGTAAGTACTGAAGCATGAATTTTCAGGTATTTTAATCGGCAAAATCAATTTGTCATTCTGAACCAATTTGTTTCAACACATTTTCTAGCGCAACAACTAAACTCTCATAGGAAAGAAAAACACAAAAAGGTAACCACAAGTAAGTATTTTATGAAACGCCACAAGATTTCAATGATGTTTAACTCGGGGCTGTAAGTTGGTAATGTCTTAATTGTTATGCCAGTTTTAGCCAAATTTGGTTCTATCGATTTCCAGAAAAATAATTTGGCAGCCAATAGCTAAAGCAATTGTCTGAAAGCTCAAGTCCCCTAAAGGGGACTAAATCCTTAACCAATTTCTTTTTCTGGAATACTATATAAACTCATAACTGGTGTGAATAGGGTTTAAACAGTAGTTGAATTATCATAGAGTATCGTGTATTATAGCATACTATGCCGATGATGAAAATAGGAAAAGCAGCTAAGTTACTGGGAATATCTATTCAAACCTTGCACAAGTGGGAACAAACAGGAGGACTGGTTCCTGATCGTAAGTCGAATGCAGGAACACGTTATTATGATGCCGATAAATTAATGGAGCAACTAAAAAAAAGCAGTGGAAGAAAAAAAATGAAAGGTACACGTATTGTTTTCAGTCGCAATTTAAATCCAGGAAAATACCAAGCACTGGATGAGCAAGCTCATTTATTAGGAAAGATACGCTCAGAAGTGTGGCAAAGTTTTGGTTCAATCAACTCAGTGGGTATCAATCATCGCACGGTAAGAACCGATTGGGTAAAAAGCCGTGATTTCTCACCATTACCCGCAAAAGCATGGAAGGAAACTTTACGTGATGCACTGGATAATATTCATTTATATGAAACCGCTTGCAAAGAAAAAGTCCGCAAACAAATACATGCC
>QNER01000679.1 GCA_003646175.1 Candidatus Parabeggiatoa sp. nov. 1 | reverse complement strand
GGGCTGATGAGGCTTCCCTTAAATTGCTGCACCTGTTGATGACGACGGTGAACAGTCAACATCTGTTTGTGATCGGGGCTTATCGGGATAACGAAGTCAGTGAAACCCATCCGTTGCTGTTAACTTTGGCAGAGATTAAAGCAGCGAATGGTATTGTGAATACACTGACGCTCGCGCCGTTAACGTTGCCCATCGTGACTCAACTAATTGCGGATGCGGTCAATGCCTCGCTAGAGGAGGCTCAGGCTTTGTCAAAATTGGTCTACGCCAAAACACAAGGCAACCCCTTTTTTCTGGGTGAGTTTCTAAAATCACTGTATGATGAAGAATTGTTAACCTTTGATACTGGACGGGGATGCTGGCAGTGGGATTTGGTCAACATTGAAGAGCGAGATATCACTGATAACGTCGTTGAACTCATGGCAGGCAAGGTGCAAAAGTTGGAGGCTGCCACCCAACAAGTCTTGAAATTCGCAGCCTGTATTGGTAATCAGTTTGACTTGCAAACCTTAGCAATCGTCTCGCAAAAATCTTCCCAACAGGCTGCCACCGATTTGTGGCATGCTTTGGCAGATGGTTTAGTCCAGCCCTTAGATGAAGATTACAAAGTCGTCAGTCTTGATGTGGAAGGACTGGCAGAGGAAGTCACGGCTCACTACAAATTTGCCCATGACCGAGTGCAACAGGCGGTTTATTCACTCATTCCCCATGAACACAAGCAATCTATTCATTTGGAAGTGGGGCAACTCTTGCTGAAAAATACGCCAGAGGCGGTGCGAGAGCATAAAATATTTGACATCGTCAAGCATTTTAACTTGGGACAGGCGTTGATTAAGACGCCAAAAGAGCGAGAACAATTGGCTCAGTTGAGTTTTATGGCCGGTTGCAAAGCCAAATCCTCGGCCGCTTATAAACAGGCATACCATCATTTGCAGACATGTGTGGATTTGCTAGGGGAACAATGCTGGGAAACGCAATGTGAACGGTCGCTGCAATACCATGAAGAAAGCGCCGAAGCCGCTTATCTGAGTGGTGATTTTAAGAAAATGAAACACTTGGTTGATGTAGTGCTAAAAAAAGCCCCACGCGCTTTGGACAAAGTCAGAGCCTATCAAATTTGTGTGCAAGCTGAGATTGCCAAGAATTATCCGGTAGAAGGATTAAAGGCTGCCAGAGCCGGTTTGAAACTGTTTGGGGTGGAATTTCCAGAAAAACCCAGCCTAGCAGATGCCGAGCAAGCACTCGCGGAAACCAAGGCACTTTGGGAAGAACGGGGCATTACAGATTTATTTAACTTGCCGCAAATGACCTCACCTGAGCAGTTGGCTGTCGCCCAGATTCTCCAGAAAATGTATTTTGTTTCTTATGTTGTCGATCCACAACTGTATAAAGTGGTTGTCAGTAAGCTAATTTCTTTATCAATCCAATATGGTAATAACCCGCTGTCTTCCACCGAGGGATATGTCCAGTATGGCCTGATTTTGTGTGGCATAGGCGACATTGATAACGGCTATAAATCGGGCCGACTGGCTTGGCAATTGGTACAGCATTTTGATGCCAAAGCCATAGCTGCCACCGTAGGCAGCATATTTAATGGCGCTATAAAAGTTTGGGTTGACCCGCTTAAAGAAACGCTGAAACCCTTGTTGGAAGCCTATCAGACGGGGGAGAACAACGGTAACTTCATGTTTGCCACGTTGAGTTTGTCCTTTTATGCTAACCACCTCTACTGGTTAGGTTTGGAATTGAGTGGGGTTGAACGGGAAATCGCAAAATACAATGAGGTACTCCATAACCTCAAGCAAGAGATGTTTATCGATATACTCGATATCTATCAACAATCGGCCCTGAATTTAATGGGAAAAGCGGCCACCGAAGCACCACACCTTTTCGTTGGTGAGGTTTACGATGAAGCTGCCAGACTGCCCATCCACCTTGAAACGAATAATGCTTATTCCCTAGCCCACTTATATCTTAACAAGGTGGTACTTTGTTACCTGTTTGAAGAAAACGCGCTGGCTGTTGAACATGCCAATAAATGCCAAAACGAGTATATAGGTAACGTTCAAGGGCAAGGCTCAGTCCCAGTCTTCAATTTTTATGATTCCTTGGCGAGGTTAGCGGTGTATCAGGATGCCTCAGAGGAAGCGCAACAACAAATCCTTGAAAAGGTGACTGCCAATCAAGAAAAAATGAAGGTGTGGGCGGATCATGCGCCGGCGAATTATCGGCATAAATTTGAGTTAGTGGCAGCGGAACAGTCTCGTGTGTCGGGCAAGGTTGGTGAAACCAGAGAACGCTATGATAATGCCGTAATGCTCGCAGTGGAAAATGGCTTTCTCCAAGATGAAGCCCTCGCCAATGAACTTGCAGCCCGATTTTATCTTGGTAGAAACCAAAAATCGGTGGCCCGTCACTACATGCGTGATGCTGTCTATGCCTACATACGCTGGGGTGCTATCGCCAAAGTTCAGCAATTGGAGAAAAAATACGCTGATTTGCTTGCCCAAACCACCGTCACTTCAATGATACAAAGTACGAATATCACCACCACGTTTACGACAATGGCGACGCGCACCGGCGAACATGGCTTTGGGGCCTTAGATTTTATGAGTGTCCTGAAAGCGTCGCAAGCACTGTCGGGCGAAATTGTGTTAGATAAGTTGTTGTCTGACTTGATGAGAATAGTCATCGAAAACGCGGGGGCTGAAAAAGGTTATCTGATTATCAACAAACGTGGGCAATGGGTGATTGAAGCGGAGGGGGAGATTGGTAAAGAAGAGGTGAAAGTGTTGCAATCCATCCCAATTCAAACCTCAGAGGTTTCCCAAACCTCAGAGGTTTCAGTACGCTTACCTCTAAGCATTATCAACTATGTGACTAATATCCAAGACAGCGTGGTTTTGAATGATGCCGTCCATGAAGGTGAGTTTACTCAGGATAGTTACATTGTCCATCACCAACCTAAGTCTGTTTTGTGTTTTCCGTTGCTCAATCAAAGCAAACTGCAAGGTATTCTGTATCTGGAAAACAACCTCAGCACGGGCGCGTTTACGCCGGATAGAATCCAAGTGTTAAGTTTATTATCTACCCAAGTGGCGATTTCCATTGAAAATGCGAGACTGTATGGTCATCAAGTCGAATTGACCGACTCCTACAGCCGCTTCGTGCCGATGGAATATCTCAATTTTTTGCAAAAAGAACGCATTATGGATGTCCACCTGGGCGATCATGTCAGCAAGGAAATGGCGGTGATGTTTTCTGACATTCGCTCTTTTACCACATTGTCAGAAAAAATGACCGCGCAAGAAAACTTTGACTTTGTCAATTCCTACCTGAAGCGGGTGAGTTCCCAGATTCGAGACAATAACGGTTTTATTGTCAAATACTTAGGGGATGGCATGATGGCTGTGTTCCCCAGCGGCGCGGATGATGCACTCAAGGCGGGTATTGGCAAACTCAAAAAAGTTGACGCGTACAATTTTGATCGGCAAGCCGAAGGCCGACAACCTATTAAAGTGGGGGTTGGCATCCATGTAGGCCATATGATGGTAGGCATGGTGGGGGAAGTTGCCCGGATGCAAGGGGATGCTTTTTCCGACAATGTCAACTTAACTTCTCGCTTGGAAAGCTTGACCAAATTTTATGGCGTTTCCTTAGTCATCAGCGATGAGACGTTAAATAATTTAGAAAACCCCAGCCATTACCACATTCGTTTTCTGGATAAAGTGATTGTGAAAGGGCGGACCGAGCCGATTTCCATCTATGAAGTGCTGGACGGCGAAACCAAGGCTGTGATGAATTTGAAGTTGGAGACACAGGCTCATTTTGAGAAGGGGATGCGGCACTATCAAGCGCAACAATGGACGGATGCGATATTTCACTTCAATGAAGTATTAGAAGTTCATCCAGAAGATCAGGTGGCCGCGTTATATATGGAACGGGTGAATCGCTTTATTGAAGAAGGGGTGCCTGATGATTGGGCGGGGGTGACAACGTTGACGGAAAAATAGAGAGTGCCCATCCCGAAGCACCTTTTTTAACACAGAGTTCACAGAGTACCACAGAGTTACACAGAGAATTTTTCTTCCTCAGTGAAACTCTGTGTAACTCCGTGTTCTCTGTGTTGAGGTTTTTTTACACAGATATCACAGAGTTACACAGAGAATTTGCATAGAACCATTACCCACATATAAGGATTTTAATCATATGAGCGAATTTCCCTATCTCGGTTTGCGCCCGTTTCAACGTGATGAAACCAATATTTTCTTTGGGCGTGAAGCACTGTCTAGTCAATTGATAAAACGACTGGGTAACACGCATTTTGTGGCGGTGGTAGGCCCTTCAGGCTATGGTAAATCTTCATTGGTACGCGCCGGCTTGTTGGCAGGTTTAAAAAGAGGTGCCAGTCAGGGGACACCGTGGTGGATAGCGGAGTTATGCCCTAGTCATCGCCAGTTTGCTCGCTTGGCTGACGCTTTGCTGGCAGATGAAACTGCGTTAGGACAAAAATATACTGATCACTTTGTTGAGAGCAGTCAAGCCCCCACTTTTTTGCAAGCCAATTTACGTCGTGATCCAAAAAGCTTGGATCACATCTTAACTGACATGCCGTTGCCACAAAACACTAAGCTTGTGATTGTCGTTGATCAATTTGAAGAACTGTTCCGCCACTGTCAACAAGGTGAAACCGGAGAAGCGGCTGCGTTTATTGAGTTGTTATTAACCAGCTGCGAACATGCTAACGTGTATATTGTTATAACTATACGTTCTGATTGTCTCAGCAATTGTACTTCATTTGCTGGGTTGTCAGAAGCGATCAATCAAGGCTGGTTTGTTATCCCCCAATTAACCCGTGAACAATTGCAACTCGTAATTGAGGGCCCTGCGCGTGTATTTGGCGGTGAAGTACAATCGGCATTAGTCACTCGCTTGCTTGATGATATCAAAGATGATCCGGAACCCTTG
>QNER01000678.1 GCA_003646175.1 Candidatus Parabeggiatoa sp. nov. 1 | reverse complement strand
CACTTGCAATAAAGGCGAGGTCGGTAAAAGGACATTATATAGAGAGGAGCGGTATGAGGTGAAAGTCTCATGTACCGTTTTGAAGACGAGTCTGTACTGGAAACTTTACAGGCTTAGTTTAACGAAACGCAAAGGTGAGTTGGTTGGTAAATCTGAGGCAGCCGTTAAAGCAAACTTGCGAAAACAAGGGATACGACCGACCAAGGTCAAGAAAAAGCCCAAAGATTTATTTGGTGGCGGCGGAAAAGCTGTTACTCCGGGCGATATAGCGATGTTTGCACGTCAAATGGCAACTATGATGACTTCAGGTGTGCCACTACTCCAATCATTTGATCTGGTGGGTCAAGGCCATGAGAATCCGAGATTTCAGAAGTTAGTAATGGATATTAAAGCCGATGTTGAGGCGGGTGGCACAATGGCCGAGGCTTTGCGTAAACATCCAGATCATTTTGACGATCTCTTTTGTAACTTAGTCGATGCAGGTGAACAGGCAGGTATTTTGGAGTCGCTTTTGACTAAATTGGCTCTTTATAAGGAAAAAAGTGAGAGCATCAAGAAAAAAATTAAAAGCGCACTTAGTTATCCTATCTCAATATTGGTTGTGGCTCTGATCGTCAGTGCTATTTTGCTTATTTATGTGGTGCCGGTCTTTTCTGATATGTTTGAAAGTTTTGGTGGCGAATTGCCAGTAATGACCCAAATAGCAGTCATTCTGTCAAACTTTATGGTAGCCAACTGGATGTTTGTTTTTGGTGGTCTTATTGGGTTTGTCATGGTTTTTAAACAGGCTAAAAAACGCTCGGTGGCTTTTAAGAATTTTTTGCAAAGGCTATCATTAAAATTACCAATGTTTGGAAATTTGCTGACCAAATCGGCCTTAGCGCGTTTTACTCGCACATTAGCGACTATGTTTGCAGCCGGTGTGCCACTGGTAGAAGCGATGGATTCGGTGGCTGGGGCAACGGGTAATATTGTTTATTACGAAGCAACAATGAAGATCAAGTCCGAAGTTGAAACCGGCATAACATTAGCGGAAAGTATGCGTAATGCCGGTGTATTTCCCAATATGTGTGTGCAGATGACACAAATTGGCGAAGAATCGGGTGATATTGATAAAATGTTAAATAAAGTCGCTGACTACTTTGAAGAAGAAGTGGATGCAATAGTTGAAGCATTGAGTGCAATGATGGAACCAATGATTATGGCATTCTTAGGGGTTGTGATTGGTGGACTGGTGTTGGCAATGTATATGCCTATTTTTAGTATGGGTAGTGTTATCTAATTTTGGATGAAAGGATTGGATGAAAGGATGAAAGGATTGACAACTTATAGTCTTATAATTTTAACTGTCCTTTCGCTTATTTTTTTGCTTAGTGAATTAAATGGTGCATCATCAATCTGTTATGCTTTTAAGTTATACTTTTATGTTAATATTCAATCTGTTATGACGGATTGTAATAAATTCAATGAGTGGCATTTTGTTTTTGGAAAATATTGAGCAACGCCTTCAGTTATTCATTCTTTAGTTTTAACGTAAAATCAATAACTTATAAAATTCAGACGGGGGGGGGAAATTTCATAAAAATCAACAGGTTATAAATAATGAGCGAAGGTGCTATATATAAGTCATTGATTATCGGTTCACTTATGAATTGCCGTTCTGATTTATCCTATCATTTATTCATATGAGTTCTGCTTACTTTTCAATGACTTATAAATAAATTTTGATTTAGAAAACTTAACCTTAATTATTGAATACTCGACTCGCAAGTTTTTTGTAAACCGCTGATTTCAAAATAAATATTATTTAATATGATTTTTGTGTCTAAAAACTAATTTAGTTAAAAATCAATTATTTACATATCAAAACACTCAAAAATTGATTGCCGCAAAGCTAAATAACATCAAAAACTTGAACATAGAGTGAATATAAAACGATTTAATATAAAACTATTTTATATTTTAAACGACAATACCATTTGTGAGTTATTAATAAATTTTTTAACGAGCCGTTATCCTTACCACAGTCGCTACGAGAGAAATATTGAAAATGTATGGTTTTATAACTGATTGAGACATAAGATATGAATTGTAACTACTTGATAGACAAAACGTTTTATGAACTCACGTTATCCCATCCAATGACCCCAGTGCCCAAATTCATTTGAACTGAAAAAATAAGCGAAAGGTAAGTTTTAATAACTATTAATCACCTGAAATTGATTGTATGAATATCACGCTCATCTTTACCAATGCTCCCTACGCTGTTTTTATTGTGGTCGGTTTATTGGGACTTATTGTTGGCAGTTTTCTCAATGTAGTGATTTATCGTTTGCCTATTATGATGAAGCGGGAGTGGCGGGTTCAATGTATACAGTTATTAACGGACGAAGCGGGAAATAATAGCAACCATTTTTGGAACACCCGTTTTTTGAAAAAACTTGGTGCATCAAAACGACAGCTACGTAAAATATTTAGGGCCACATCCTTAAAGCCATCTGTACCTTTGCACAACAACCCCTTTAATCTTTCTAGGCCACGTTCTCATTGCCCCCATTGCGGACATCAAATCACAGTATTGGAAAATATTCCTATAGCGAGTTTTATTTGGCAACGCGGCAAATGTACTGCTTGCCATCAAGCGATCTCTATACGTTATCCATTAATTGAAGCATTGAGTGCAATTTTAGCTATCATCATTGCATGGCACTTTGGCTTTGGCTGGCAGTTGGCTTTTGCGTTAGTGCTGACTTGGGCACTGCTTGCAGCCAGTATAATTGACTTTAATCATCAATTATTACCAGATAATATAACTTTACCTTTATTATGGTTAGGATTATTATGTAATTCATTCGGGTTATACACCTCGCTTGAGGAAAGTCTCATAGGGGCAATAGTTGGTTATTTAGTGTTATGGTCAGTATATTGGCTTTTTAAGTTAGCTACCGGAAAGGAGGGTATGGGTTATGGTGATTTTAAATTATTAGCGATGTTAGGGGCTTGGCTGGGCTGGCAAGCGGTGCCGATGATTCTCTTTATTTCCTCATTGGCCGGTGCGGTGGTGGGCATAAGCCTTATCCTATTACGTGGCCACGATAAAAATGTCCCTATTCCGTTTGGTCCTTACCTTGCAAGTGCCGGCTGGATAAGCTTATTGTGGGGAGAGACATTGACCGCTTTTTTCTAGAGTACTACATGGGCTTACTGTTAAAAGTCGGGCTCACCGGTGGCATTGCTTCAGGCAAAACTACGGTGACTAATCTATTTGCTAAACTTGGTGTCCCGGTGATAGATGCGGATGTGATTGCCCATACATTAGTGAAACCAGGCCAACCGGCCCTTAAGCTTATTAAAAAGGCTTTCGGCCCAGAAATAATCAACAGCGATGGCAATCTTAATCGTGCTAAATTACGTCAACAAATCTTTGCGGATGAGCAACAACGACACTGTTTGGAGGCCATTTTACATCCTAGGATTCGCTTAAAAATGCAGACGCAAGTCGCGCATTTGCGTGAATCCTATTGTTTATTATGTATTCCTTTATTATTGGAAACCCATCAACTAGATATGGTTGAGCGAGTATTAGTGGTTGACTGCCCACCCGATTTACAATATAAGCACCTTATGGCTCGCGATGGTATTACGGCTTTAGAAATAAAACGGATGATTAGGGCCCAAGCGAGTCGAGAAGCACGGCTTGCTATAGCTAATGATGTGATTTACAATGATTCTGATTTAAAAAACTTGGTTAGACAGGTCTTCGCTTGGCATCAATATTATGACCATTTATCGCACCAATATCTTTAAGGAGCTGTTATTTCAGTTAAGGATTAGTGATAAAATAACACCCCCTTGCATCTGGGAGTTACCACAACGATTTGACTCACATCAGAGGGGTGTGTTGGTTGGGGAAAGTGATTTTTTCCTTGACCATAAATGAAATACTCCTCTTAATCGTGTTTATACCGATTTAACGTAACCCATTGATTTAATTTAAATTAGCATTTATGGTTTGAAACGTATAGTCCACAAAACGATTGATAACTATCGAGATTGGCTGGACATTATCTAAAAAATTTTACATTTTGTGATTTTTAAAGTAACATAAGGGTGCTTGAGGTGGTTAGCCTTCCACGTCAAAAAAAATGGACTCTCAAGCATTCAAGTAACCTTAAGCTCTCATTAGGCGAGGGGATAAAGGGCTGTGACGAACTTATTGTGCGACACGTTTTCTGAACATCTATAGTCAAATCAAGCCAATAGGAAGGATTCCAATAGTAGGAATTACAATTAAGTTGAAAGGCGACTCCTACTGTATTACGGAGTCAAAAGCATAACTTACCCATTTGGATATTGGGATATGCCCCGGGGATAATGGCGGCTAGAAACCTAGATATAGAGGTTTACCCGTCTGCTAATGTATATCGGTGAGCTGCAAAGCGAAGTTGTGGAATAAAATGTCTTAAACGTCAAACAGGATATATATCAGTAATACCTGTATATAGGTGTAAGGAAGTGGAATTTTGATAAGAGACCACTCAGTAATCAACAAAGCACTTAGGCATAGAGCAACCATCTAAGTACAAGTAAAGCCAGTAACATGAAACGTGGTAAGCCATTACAAGGGTTAGGGCTTGAAAAGGCTCAGAGAAAAACGGTCTTAGACATAAGATACGCTAGTGATGGTAAAGGATTGAGTAAAAAGCTAATGGTCAACTATAATGGTTGATATATGCCCACTTATTCACTGTATATAGTTGTAATGTTAATCTATAGTAGGAGCATCACGATGATAAAGGGGAAAAAAATCTTCCTAAGTCGAATAAGCTACAACAGCAATGTTGACCGATTACTTCGAGCATAGCACTTGCAATGTTAAAAAACCAGGCAAGGTCGGTAAAATGACATTATATAGAGAGGAGCGGTATTCGGGATTAGTTTCACGTACCGTTTTGAAGACGAGTCTGGGTTG
>QNER01000677.1 GCA_003646175.1 Candidatus Parabeggiatoa sp. nov. 1 | reverse complement strand
GAATACTTATTTATAATGAATTTATAATGAATTTATAATGAATTTATAATGAATTTATAATGAATTTATGATGAATTTGAATGACTCCATTTGGTAACTTGTTGAATTTAAAGAACTTTTAAAGTTGGCACACATATTGCAAACTCTTAGACATCGCATTAATAAAGGTTGCGAGGCTGAAACGAGCGGAGCCTTCTGCCAATCTGAACTGTTTTATCCAGAAGGCCCTTTATTATTATAGTGTCGTTCAGAAGGCCGACGGTTTAGTCACGTAAGTCCAACAAGTCCAAAGATTGGGTAATTGTTTAAGTCTCGTTTTTTGCAAGCCCTTTTTTAGTCAAAGGGCTTTGTCAATTGAGACAGATGATGAATTGGGAAAAACCTAATTAGTCATAAAAAAAATGCCGATGCGTTCGATTAGCATCAAGAGGCTTTATATATGGTGGTTAGCGGTTGTGGTCAAAGACGGACGGTATTTGATGTAAGCGGTTGATTTAACGGTAATTTAGGAATTACTTGTTATTTTTGTGGGTGATTTTTGCTCGTGGTGGGCGCGAATGTAAAATGGTACAAAGGCAAGATTCAGTGTAATTTTAACTTACTATGCTGACATTTTTTTCGAGGCCTATTTTTCTAATTAACTTTGAAGGAGTACGTTTTAATGAGTATGAGAACAACCTCATTTACACGAGGAAGGAAATACGTTGTACCTACTTTACTTGCCATGTCTACTGTTGGGATCATACCCAACACAGCAAACGCAGGCAATGGTACATTCCAGAGTGGAAACTTTAACTTCTGTGTTTCAATGCGTTTTAACGCTACTGCTGCACAACTCCAACAGGTCCGAGATGTTTTTCAAGATGGCAGTCAAGTTCTAGCTGATGCCACCGATGGCCAACATCGATTTGGTGCTATTACTTTAGTTAATGATAGTGGGGCTTCCAATTCTGCCGAGTACTGGGTAAACGCAGGTTTAGGAAGGGCATATGCTACTTATGATTTATATGGAACACGGAGTCAAAAGGTCAATCTCTTTTTTAACTCTAATTTTCAAGCGACAAGTGGAACAGATGGAGATGCCTATACCGTTGCTCATGAGCATGTTCACCATGCTTATGGAGTAGCTGACGAATATTCGGGCCCTTCCGGAAGTGCTGAATGTGCTGCTGCTACGGCGGAAAGTCCTACTCTAAACTACTCATTAATGGATAACTACTTCACTCGAGGAGGGAGAGTTGGAGGAACGGCGTACACCCTAAATGAGTTCGGTGTAGCAACCAATCATGATCCTGATAATGATACATGGCAAGATAGTATGCACGGGATGTCTGTGTGGGAACTAATCGATTCTCATACGAGGCATCTAGCCACAATGCCTGTTGGCCTGCCTACAGACGCACCACCACCTGCTCACACCGTCAATTTCGTAGATGGCTTTCCGGGGATTCGGGTCATGCTACTCCTAGATCGGTCAGGTAGCATGAGCATTAATGATCGCCTTACTTTCGCCAAGTCTGGTGGGAAAGTGTTTGTTGATGTTATGGATGCTGATGATGCGTTGGGTGTGGCATCTTTTTCTTCTTCTGCCTCAGTAAACTTTTCACTCAACACCAATTTGTCTGGTGCTAAGACTGCAATAGATTCCTTGAATGCTAGTGGTTCGACAAATATTGGAGGTGGATTGTTGGCATCATTAGGACAATTTACAACCCAACCCAACCGTTCTTGTGATGAAATTATTGTCTTGCTAAGCGATGGGGATCACAATACGGGAACCGCACCCGCAAGTGTTATTCCAGTATTGCAAGGTGAGAATGTTACAGTCATGTCTGTAGGTGTCGGCAGTGGTTTGTCAACGGGTGGCGAAACCGCACTGCAAAATGTAGCGACTCAAACGGGTGGTAAATTTTACCGACTTAATAATGATGCTGCGATATGGAGGTTACCAGCATTAATGTTGAGTATACAAAGTGAAACCACGGGCAGCGGACTTCTTGCCCATAGCCCGGTGATGACCATCAGTTCCCAAGAAACAAAGGAAATTCCAGTCTCTGTGGAAGCTGGAACAGAGAGTACTCTCTTTGCCGTTACAGTTGCCAATTTAGCAGATGACATCACGTTGTCATTACGATCTCCTTCAGGTGCTGTAATCACCAAGTTTGACATACTCAATGATCCAAATATTGAGTTTATCTCTGAATCAAATGTTATTATCTTCAAAGTGCAGACTCCTGAAGAAGGCATTTGGAATATGGTAATCTCAGCTGGCACAGTGACGACAGGATTGTTGGAAGTTCTTGCTTTTGCGGAACATGAAGGAGTCGATCTTCAAGTAGCTGTGAAAAAGGATATACTGGTATTTCCTGAAGTAGTAGAGTTCAATGCTACACCTACATTCGGTGGTGAGCGTGTAGTTGGTGCAACTGTAACAGGTACAGCGACTCGCCCCGATGGCTCAGAAGTACCTATAGTTTTATATGATGATGGGCTCAAACAACATGGGGATGGTATACCCAATGACGGTATTTATGCCGCCCGTTTCGATAACTACAATGATGATGGTACTTACACATTTGAGTTGACGGTGGTCAACACCGATGGGATGACCTATGCAGGCGAAGAACTCTTTTTAGATGAACCCTCAAATGCGAAGCCCGTACCTTCATTCACTCGTAAAGATAGTGCTACCGTCGTGGTCACAGGTGTGCCAGACTTTGTAGTGGCTACAGTAGAAATTGGCCCTGAAACTCTCAACCTCAAGAGTAATGGAAAATTCATTACGGCATATCTTGAACTTCCAGAGGGTTTTGATGTGGCAAATATCGCTTTAGACTCTGTAGCAATAACCGCTGTCGATAGTGTTGATATTACCCCGATTGGGATCGAGCCTAAACCCACTGAGATAGGTGACTTCGACAATGATGGTGTTCCCGATTTGATGGTCAAGTTCAGTCGGAGTGCCGTGCAACAAGTAGTCACAGCGGGCATGCGAGAATTACAACTCGAAGGGATGGCCGCAGGAACCCTATTCATTGGCAAGCGGTCAGTTGGTGTTATCATGCCGGGTAAAGTACCAACGAACAACAAAGGCAAAAAAAAGAAATAACACCTGAATAAATTTTGATTTTTGATCTTCTACTATGGTGAATGTCATCAAAGATGGGACTAAAAATAGCTAAAACAAGAAGTTGCCAATGTTATAGAGGGCAATGTTATAGAAGGTTTTTTCTATGGTGACGTTCACTCTAATCGGAAATCAAAAGTCCTATGTTTTTTTGAAAGCAAAACTCTGACTTATGTTATACGGTGTCAGAGTTTTGCTTTTTTGCCATAGCTGTGGTGTCAAGTAGAAAAATTTACCGGTGGAAGGAAAGGTGTTTAATTATAATTAGGGATGTCACAAAGTCCATAAACATCAGAGGTTTTTGCCGGAAGTTTTTTTGGGAAGTCCCTTAGATCATTTTAGGTAAGATTGCTAGGTAGGTGTGAATAATGAGTAAATTTATTAAGTTCTTATTTATTTTGCTGTTAGCTCAACGGGTATTTTTGGAGAGTGCAGTTGCTGTAGATGATCCCAATTTTGATACCAAAACCCGTATTTTAACAATACCAAGGCTGACAATTGACTCGGCACATTTTTATACCAATGTGCAAATAAAATTAAGTGCCGATTGTAAATGGAAATTTCTCACAAGGTCAGAGTCTTCCCTGCGTGTACTCGAAAAAGCGAGTTTATTTCTGATTCAGGATGAATGGATAGGCCTTTCTTCCTTAGCGCCTTTAAAAGCACACTATATGCTAGAACGTCATACAAACCAATTCAGTGGGGGGGCAAGTTTTTCTGTAGGCGGTGCCTCAGGTAATCCTTGTAAAAGTGTTGAGGATATAACAATTCCGGTTGAGGTGGTTCAAAAATTTCTGCAAATGCTGACCAGATCACCACTGGAAAAAGGCCATTATGAGCCAAAGATTACTCATACCGATGATTATCCGTCAATTAAAATAACGCTTCAGACAGATACAGGGATTGTTGCTTTTTTTACACAATCCCAAGGTGTAGGGCATGTACCGTGGGGTGTGACATTCGAGAAAACAACTTATGTCATCAACTCTGATATTCCAGCAAAAGCCCTGGAAATACTAAAACCTTATCTCAAAAAGGATGAGAGACTGGAAAGTCTTTCTAATGGGTGTAGAAATTCGGCGAAGTAGTGAACCATCTTATTAATGCATGCACGGAGAAAATTTATGAACAGTGATTATTTGAAGTGTGCCTTGTTAATTGGCTTAAGTACTGATCCATAAATTTTCAGGTATTATGAATTTTGGTTGCCCAACATTTTTTTGGCTTAGCTTAAAAATAGGATACAGGCCACATTTCCTTTTGTGTCACCGAGCGGTGGTTGACGCTCGGTTAATAAAAAAGCCCCTTGGCTGTGAAAGCCTTGGGGCTTTTTTTATGCCTCAAACCGACCGAATAAAATGGGTAATCAGGTTGCCCATCCCAACGACTCACCCTTTGGCTCTTTTGGTTCTTTTGACTCTTTTGGTTTTTTTCATAAACTTGCACCCCCGGCTCCAACAACTCAAAACCTCGTCAAATTCTGGCCCCAATTGACCACTCCGCCACCCAAGCCGGATAATCCGTCGCCGCCTTTTGCCACATCTTCCAAGTCTTCGCCCGAATCACCACCTTCACTTGATCGGGTTCTGCATCAATCACAAACGCCACCCACTTATTCTCAAGGATTTCAATATCTGTCGGTAACTCATTAATTTTAATATTAAATTCCATTTTTCCTGTCACCTGTTCCGCAGCACCGGCGGTGATAATGTTTTAGGTTGCTCTGGCATTGGGGTGGTGCTTATTAAAACGGATACTATCCCTAAGAAGGGATAGCATCCGGAAAATGACACGTTTCATCCAAAGCCTTTCTTAAATCCGCATTCTCACTGCGCCACTTCTCAATGATTATTGGGCTGCGTATGTTAT
>QNER01000676.1 GCA_003646175.1 Candidatus Parabeggiatoa sp. nov. 1 | reverse complement strand
TATGCCCACTTACTCACTGTATATAGTGAACAATGTTAATTTTAAATGGGGTATCGCGGTGAAAAAGGAAATCGTTCCCTAAGCTGAACAAACCAAAATGGGGTCAAATCCATAAACCAGTTACTTCGAGCATTGGAACGCAAGGCTAGTAAGATAGCACTATATAGAGAGGAGCGGTATTCGGGATTAGTCTCACGTACCGTTTTGAAGACGAGTCTGTACTGGAAACTTTACAGGCTTAGTTTAACTTGTAGTGGTCAGACTGATGTTGAACATTTGGTGTCTGGGGGTCAATGGGTAATAGGCAATAGGTAACCGGTGATGTCATAAATAACACAGACATTTTAAAAGAATATTTATGAATGATATTCAATAGGTTCCGGGATGCGTATTGATTCATTCATGGCTAAAAATGCATCCCCGATTACCCGGCAAGCCCATTACCCAATCTACGCAAAAGTTTTCGCTAAGCTGTCAACTTTTGCGTAGATCCCATTACCCCCAAACAAGCTGTTCAACATCTTCTTGACCATTACAGTTTGTTATAAATATACATTATACCAATTTAATTTAAGTGCTTTATTTTATTACATTTATCAATTAATAATTTAAAGTAAATCAATGGATTACGTTAAATAGGTATAAACTCTAATATTATTGGTAATGGATTGTGGGTTGCGGAGACTGAGCGTGACGAATGAAACGTAAAAAGTATTAAGTACAGTTTGTACAGAAAAATTATGGACAAAACCTTCGAGGTTTGCCAAACCTCGAAGGTTTTTGCCAAACTTTTCTGGGTGACTATATTTAATGATGAGTTTTCCCGACAACCCGAATATAAGCAAATGCTGATTTGGTAACTAATTTTGTAACTAATTGAATTAACAATATTTTATTATATTATATATTGCTTATATTCCAGTCAATAGGACTTTTTGGGAGAGGGGTCAATTATATAACTTACCGTTCGCTTATTTTTTCGGCTCAAATAAATTAAAACGTACGGAAAAAATTTGTGAATTAGCACTCACATTTTTTTCGCCGATGCGTCTAAGTAAATAAGTACAACTAATCCCAGAAATATACGAATTTTCAAAAACGAGTACTCACTTGGTTGCACTTAAGTACTTTGGCAAAAATTCGCGGGTATTTTTTTATACCAGTGGGATTTCTTTGACGCTACATTTATTGAACACTGTTCAAATGCTTGAAAATATATGCCAAGGTCATTTATTGAACACTGTTCAAATACTTGAAAATATATGCCAAGGTACTTAGTTTATAAGGGGACGGAACAAATTTGGTGAATTAGCCAACACATTTTTTTCGCCGTTACGTCTAAGCAAAGCGTGCGGAACAAATTTGGTGAATTAGCCCTCACATTTTGCGATTACGTCTAAGTAAATAAAGCGTGCGGAAAAAATTTGGTGAAATCTGTCAGTTATTGAATTTATTAAAGCCAGTTATAACCTGTTGAATATAAAAATAAAAATATAACGTATTGAATTAATTACTATTTAATTAAAGAGGCGCAAAAATAAATTAATAAGCGAAAGGACAGATATAAAGGAAACGAAAAACAAAATAATTACCTAATTACTAATGGCTAATTGCTAATAATCTAAATACCGTCATTTGTTGTAGGCAAAAAAAATTATTAATTCTCTTGACATTACTTTTCCTATTAGTCTATACTTAAATATAGTAGATAGTAGTCATTTAAGTTTTTAAATTGGATGTGCATAGCACACCGCTTAATGATGTCCCTGGTGCAAGATTATACTGGACACCGTCACAAATTGAGTTTTTCGGTAATGAAGAGCGAAGCGATAAATAATTATTGATCGGGACAAATTTCTCGCTTCGCTCGAAATGACAAAAGCGCAACTTATACCGGTGTTGAGTATAAAATTTGGGTTGGGAGAGATTTTGGTGATGCCGTCGGTCCCGATTAAGTATTGATCTTGTTACTTCAGTTTGTCATCACAAAGGAGGTTAAAAAAAATTTATATTGCTATTGACATTACTTTGTCTGTTGGTCCATAATTATATTATGTGATGCCTCACTTAATTCGTCCCCCTGTGCAAAGTTAAAACCGGGGTTGGAAAAGATTTTGGTGATGCTGTTGGCCAATAAGTTTTTTGCTTGCTACTTAATAAAGTCATCACAAAGGAGGTTAAAAAAAATTATCTTGCTATTGGCATTACTTTGTCTGTTGGTCCATACGTAATGTGTGGTGCATCACTTAATTCGTCCCCCCTGTGCAAAGTTAAAACCGGGGTTGGAAAAGATTTTGGTGAATGCTGTTGGCCAATAACGTTTTGGCCTTGCTACTTCGGTTTTTCATCACAAAGGAGATTTAAAAAAAAATTATATTGCTATTGACATGACTTGGTTTGTTGGTTTATTATTAATTATAATTGTAGTACATCACTTAATTCGTCCCCCTGTGCAAAGTTAAAGCAAAAGTTGGGGAAAATTTTGGTATGCCGTCGTCGGCCAATATGTTGTATTGACCTCACCACTTTGATTTGTCATCACAAAGAGTGTGATAATTTTAAGTCTTGGACATAACGTGTATACATTACCACCGTCATAAATTGAGATTTTTCTATTTGACGAACATAACTCTTTGAATTTTCATTACATAATTAAATTTAACTCTGTGCCCTCTGTGTGTATAGAAAAGGAGGTGATTTGGATAAAGAAGTAGAGGATGTTGATCATGGTGAAAGCAACCGTAGGAGTTTTTCGTTGCTATTAAGTTGTACTCGTCCAGAAAAGATTGGTTGGTATTTTTCAAAGTTTGCGAAACATCGAAGGTCTCGCGCAGAACTTTTATGGACATTTGTAGGACGATAAACCCTAAACTTGAATAGTCACCTTGACTTAATGGTGTTGATGAGTTTCTCCCCCTTTGATAGAAGTCGGGGGGAATTTTAGTGATGCTGTCATTGGCGTTGGTCAGTATTTTACAAAAGTCCTGACTTCGCCGTTTCTGTATAGCAGCATTGTTATTAGGGTCTAGCGTGAAAATTAATCTACCCGTTGAGTCCCTTCCGCAATTGTTTACTTAGGAATTGGGAATTGGGAATTGGGTTCTAGGCAAAAGTTTTTCTAGAAAAACTTTTGCTTCGCTTCAAATTGGAAATTGGGAATTTAATTGTTGTTATTCAAAACAATAAGTTCATCAATTATTTGCCATTTTTCATTAACCATTCTTCATGAACCCTTAAGTTTTTGGATTGGTTTTACGGGGACTCACCCGTTTAAATAAACCAAAGCGGGCAAAAAACTTGGTTTTTTGCCATAACGGTACCGGTATTTTATTTAACCGCATCGCCCTTAACTTAGGTACTGTGGCAAAATAATTAATTTCGTATTTATTGATGGTTTGTAGTAGCCGTTTTAACAGCGTTGTCAATCGAGCAAGCGATTACTACAAACGACGACATTGTTTTTCCACAACGCCTTAATACCTTAAACACGACTATTTAGTCGGAGGATGTTACTTATGAGAAAGGAGTGTATGTACAAAGTAATCCCTAAGCGATTACTGACATTGGGGTTCGCTGCCGGGTTCTCCCTATCCACCGGGATAGCCACAGCAGACGGACAAATTGCGGTGGTCACCAACGACATTACCATTGATCCGGGAGAAGAGTTCGGCGCAACTGTCGTACTTAACGGCGATGGTCGTTACGATGTTTATATTGGCGTTGTTGGTGGCGTATTAGGTGAAGTTATCCATGCTTTTGATGCCGATGGTGCTTTTATACCATGGGATCCAGAGGGGCCGCCACCTGTGAAACTCAGGGATAATGTGGACTTGGCGAGCTTGTCCGTCAATGAACGAATTATCCCGGTGTTGCCCAGAATCCCCCTTGACGGGTTTGCGGGCACCTATATGTTTTACGCGGCTTTAACTCCGCCGGGTGAATTGGACTTTCAGGAGCAATATCTGGACGCACTTCAAGTCGAGATCAAATAAGGAGGTAATCTATCGTGAAAAATTTGCGTGTATGGTTCTGGCTCAGTCTGCTAATGCCCGGACTTGCGGCAGCGGGACAGCCAACCTATCGTGGGCATAATGTTGATGTGGATCCGGGGATCCAAGTCATCGATAACAGCGATGGCTCTGCGCTTGTTCAGGGTTTTTTCAAACTCTTCAACGAGCAAGCACCCTCCAATGCTTTGGGGGCAGCGGATTTTACCGTCAAAGTCGATGGTAGTCCGGTACAAGCGACTATCACACCGCCTAACCAGTCAACGACGACTAAAATGGCGGATATCGTGTTTTGTCTGGATATTTCCGGCAGTATGGGTGACGAAATCAATGCGGTAAAAAATAATACCCGGGGTTTTGTCAACAAATTATCCAGTCAAAACTTTGATGTGCGGCTTGGATTGATCACATTTAGCCCTTCTGTCCGTAAGCGGAACAACGGGCTGTTTTATGCCGATGCACAGGGTTTTGTTAAAGAAGTCAGTGGGTTGGGTGTTACCGGTGGTACTGAGGAATGGTTTGATTGCCTTGTGCATGCCTCTCAGTATCCTTACCGCGCTGGTGCAGAACGGGTGAGCCTTTTGATCACCGATGAAAATGGTGATCGCGGAAACTACACCATCGCTACGGCCTTGCCGGTGGTCAAAAACAACGCTTCCACAGTCTATGGGATTTCCTATAGACATCTGAGTAATGTTGTCAAGGCTGTGAATGAAACCAATGGGGTACTGTACAATATTAATGATCCCTTTGATAGCATTCTGGACAAGATTGCGGATCGTATTATCAACAAGTACGGTGTTTCACTGCTCACTAATGTTGGCCCCGGCACACATAATTTACATGTTGCGCCTATCGCCAATGATCCAGGTGGTGAAGACAAAGAGCCCTTCAAGATTGGGGCAAATCCGGTGGTTTCCCTCACCCAACAAACCCAAGATTTGATAAATTTGGGTGTTGCGCCGGGTAACGTGACTTTGATAAATTTGG
>QNER01000675.1 GCA_003646175.1 Candidatus Parabeggiatoa sp. nov. 1 | reverse complement strand
CTTGTACGAGCAGCGTCAGCGTCGTTTTAAAGGAGTACAAGGCGAACCTTGTACGAGCAGCGTCAGCGTCGTTTTAAAGGAGTACAAGGCGAACCTTGTACGAAACCGGGCGTGATATTTATCATTTGAAGATTAATTGGGCCGCACGCTGCAACCGGATCGAACACAATTTGTGCGTTGCCCTTGACCATGGCGATAACGAATCCAATAAGTCATTGTTTGCGTTCTGGAATCAGGGACGCATCACGCCCTCGCTGCGGGGCTTTGAAGAGGGGACGCTATCGCCAGAGCGTGCGTATGCTGTTGCCAAGTATTTATGACGGGAAGTACAGCGCATTGACGGATTTGACGGATTTATTCCCCAGGCGGATGTGGCTCAATATCTTATTTCATTTTCGCCCTGAAAAGGGAGCATAAGTATATCTTTAAAAGTGGAAGTACAGCGGATTGACGGATTTTACGGATTTACGCAGGCAACCGGGGCAATGGAATGGTCCCGCTCGCTGAAAAAGTTCAATCCGTTAAATCAGGAAAGAAGTTGTACTTCCAGTATAATGACAACGTTTATGGAAGGCGTGGGCTATGGGGCCTCATTCATGGCATGTGAAGAAGTTATGGTTTACTATGATCCGGTGCTTTTTTACCGATGGACGCACCCGCCCATCAAGCCGCTGCTAAGCAAAGCATTACAACAGCGACGTGTCCCTACTGTAATGAGCGTGGTTTAATCGGGCAAAACCTTCAAGGTTTCCAAAACCTTGAAGGTTTCTAACTGTGAAAAACTATATGTTAGAATTCACGACGACAAAGTTTATTACATGCTTTGCAACCATAATCCCGCAACCATAAAAAGTGAGGCCTTAAAAAGGGAATCCGAAATTGGTACCATTACAGAAAGGTTATAAACAGCCAGTGGACTTTACTAAACTGAAGATAAAGTTGGGGCTGATAGTGCCGAAGTCGGAGGGAAAGGAGGGGGTGGTTGAGTGGAGAGGGTTTTTAAAAGAGGCAATTTGGTTTTTTAACTTGGTTTTTTGGTGTGAAGATTAGTGCACAAATTTATGACGGAAAATTAGGCGGTGGTCAGGGTAGGGATAAAAAATGTGGGGCAAATAAGGGGATGAAAAAAAATTAAGATAAGAAAATTAAAAAAACGTTATAACTTATTGTTTTTAAATACGTTATTTTAAAACTGGCATTTGAACCATCATTTTTTAGCCAGGTAGGGTGGGCAAACGTCTTTTTGTTTGCCCACCATTCTAATTGTCAGCAAGCGTAGCTACCCTTCGCTAAGCAAGCTGTAGGGTGCGTCCTTTGCCTTTTTCATCCATCAAAATCACCATGGGTGTCGTGGTAAAGAAACCAGCGGTGGTTGACGCACCGAACGGTAATAAAAAAGCCCCAAAGCTTCACAGCCAAGGGGCTTTTTTTATGAGTTCCCTAAAAGGAAGAAAATCGGAATGCGCCCGTCCCGACTTACATTTCAGCCGGTTAGTGCCGGGATCAGGTTTTCGCATTTGCATCATGGAATGATTACAAAATAGGGACAATGTCTAGGGCGTAACAACTGAAAATGGCGACGATCAATCGTCATAATACGTTGAATATTCAACCTTTCTGCCATTGCGACAATGACACAATCTACAAAATCAATTTGACTATCGGTGTATTTATCCAATATTTCGGCCGTTCTTGCCAAGTCTTCAGGTGTTGATTTTTCAAGCTTTAATTCACCATTCAAGATGGAACGCAGAAACTCAATCAAAATGGCATAGTGACCTTTACGCAAGATCATGTAAGCGAGTTCCGGCAACACAACGTCAGGTAAAATTGGATCAGGTTCTGCCAACAATGCTTTTACGCACGATTCATGCAATTTATCGTCAGCATTTAAAACCGCTAACAAAAATCCAGTATCTAACAAAGCACTCATATTCATTTCGGTAAACTCCATCCTTCACGCCAATTCGCACCTTCTGCCAAGACTTCGTCTACTCGTGTTGAGAGATTGCTGTCGCCACTGTGCCAAATCCCAATAAAGGAATATTTTTTAGGTGGTGGTGCTACTTCGGATTGCAAATAGCGTTGTAAAACCTCTTTGATGAGGGTTTCTACAGTGGTTAAATTGCGTTGCGCAATGATTTCTAACGCGGTAATAATGTCTTCTTCAAACTCGATGGTTGTCATGGTTTTGCTTCCTCACAAGTTCAGTATAATGGATTCTATTTAGTGAACACTGATAACTGGTAAGTACCCAACCCTACCTTTAGGGTACTTGAGCTTTTAGCCTTATAATTTCAAGGCATTAAAAATCCCGTGTGTAACATCAGTTATTTAAAATTAATCCGTCAAATCCTTCAATGCGTTGTACTTCAGCAATCAATCCGTCAAATCCTTCAATGCGTTGTACTTCAATTTTAATCGTTATAAGTATCCGGTAAATCATTTTCAAACAAAACAACATCGCCCGCCTGAGCCACAGCTTGTAAATGTTGCATCGCATCACTAAAAGTAGAGTTTTCAATTGTTTCAATGAACCTATCCCACTATTCGTTTTTGAGCTTAGAAATCCGATTTTTTGAAAAAATCGGATTTCTTAAACCTCATTTTTTGTCAAAAACCAAAATATTTTTATTCATTAGAGTTTATACCGATTTAATGTAACTCATTGATTTACTTGAAATTGTCATTATTACAAATGTAATAAAATCAAGCACTTAAGATTAAATCGGTATAATGTCTATTGTTCAGCATTTTTTGAATAGTGGGATAGGTTCATATTTGTTTGTCTAGGAGTCTGTCGGACTTAATCACTAAATTCTTGTTTTTATTGATTTATTAATAATTTTTGAACCTTTTTAAAATTCACTTATTAATCAATATAATTTAACTCAACAAGTCCGACAGACTCCTAGAAGTTAATTCGTTTTGCGCTTCCATTTTATCTAAAATTTTCACAATAAGTCATTACTTTTTTGTAATTCACGAATTTCATTTTCATTAGAGGGTGGTATAACAGTATTTTGTGTAGTTTGTTGCCTTTGTAATTTACTAACGAGCCAAGGAAGGCGAGTATTTACGACCGACCAGAGAACATCCGTGGCACAATGGGCATGGATGCCCATCGTAACTTTTTGCCCCGTGATACTAAGCTGAAAAATTCACTAATGGGTATTGGTAAAAGATTAAGGAAGGCAATACTTTCCAAAAATAGCACGCTAAAAGAATTTTCACAAAAATCGAAAATTCCTTATATAACATTACAGCAGTATGTTGCTGATAATCAAAAACCCGGTGCAAATGCCCTTATCGAAATTAGCAAATGTTTGAACATTTCCATAGATTGGCTCCTTATTGGACAAGGGAATATGTACAATCCCCCTCAAGACTCACCGCCCCTGCCTACTCGTTCACCGGTTCAAACCATAGAAGAAATTGATGAAACTCTAAAAGATTTATTTGGATTCAGAAGAAAGGGAAGAAGTTTTGTCACAGACGCATAAATTTTTAATTGCGGATGTGAGGGCAGCGATGGAAAAGATGGAGAAACTGAATTCGATAAAAGATGAGGGATAAAAAGTTCTAAGCCCTGTTGTTTGGTGGCAGCTTGTGCTTTTTATGAGGGGTTAAATACAATAACACCATGTTTGTTGAACCAATTCCGCAAAAAATAGCGGGAATCACTGAAGATGATTATTCGCTAGGCGACACCCTCTCATCTGTAGATGACACCCTCTCATCTGTAGATGACACCCTCTCATCTGTAGATGACACCCTCTCATCTGTAGATGACACATTCAAGATTAATAAGACTAATAAGATTAGTCAGAAAAAAAACACGCACACACCTGAAAAAATTTTGAAAAAAAACATAAAAAAATGCGTGTACTATTCCTCCTTTGAATGATTTTGAACAGCAGGCTTGGAATTGGGCAAAATCGGATAAGTTTTGGAAAAGCCGGATCACAACTACAGCCAAATTGCGAGAACGTTTGATGGCTGGTGAGTCTTTTCGTCTTCAGTTTGAGGATAAATTGGAAGAATGGAGGCAACAGATTACCACTGCCACCCCATCGGTAAAATCCAGTGCTGGACAGATGAGCGAAAAAACCAGCGAGGTTATTGATGCAGCAGCGGCTGCCATCGAAGCGTGTCCTTATTGTGACGAGGGGGGGGTTGTTACGTTCAAAGCGCCAAACCAAAACCTTGGCGGGCGCAAATGCGATCATAAAGCGGATCGCATTAAAACTTTTTTTATAAAAGTGGGAGCCACTGAAATATCGACAGCACGCATCGGATTTCGCAACCATCAAGCACCAACCCAACCACCTTCTTTTAACCCAAAGGAAAAAATAGTCACACGGGCTAAATTAGGAGCGATGATTGGGAAATTTGAGACTGAGGAGGAAAAAGCTTTGCAGTTTTAGCGCAAAAAAAAGCCGACGCAAGTAATTGCGTCGGCTTTATTGCAAGTTTTTATGCGTAAAAAGTTGAACAGTTATGCTGATTGAAACTAAATATAACGGTATAACTCATATTACGCACAACGCTTCAAAATGAGTCCAGAGGGGCAACCATAAAAGATTGCCCCTACATATCGTTATATATTGTAGGGGCAATCCCTTGTGGTTGCCCCTTTATGGTTGCCCTTTCACCAAACATCATCATGGCATGGAACTTTCCGTTTATTGCACAAACTGTCACTTCGTCGAAGCAATGTGCGTAACATCAGCTCATAAACCAGAAATCGTGTTCCTTGATCCACCGAGCCGAATTCATCTTCCAATAACTCGATTAACATGTCGGCCTTTCTCTTTCTTTCACCTTCAATGAGTCCCGCCATTCTCCCCTTCGCCTCGGCCTCTCTATACCAAGCTTGTATACTTTAAATCCTGAATCGAGAATCGAGAACAAAGAATTTATTCGGCCTATTATTATTTAATACCAAATTTGAATTGAAACCTATTTTACGGATGCTATCCCTTCTTAGGGATAGTAT
>QNER01000674.1 GCA_003646175.1 Candidatus Parabeggiatoa sp. nov. 1 | reverse complement strand
CGACGTTCAGGGCAAAACCGTAAAGCGTTGCAAAAACCTTGAAGGTTTCTACGACGTTCAGGGCAAAACCGTAAAGCGTTGCAAAAACCTTGAAGGTTTCTACGACGTTCATGGCAAAACCTTGAAGGTTTCCAAAACCTTGAAGGTTTCTACGAAATTATCTGAAAAACTATAGATAAATACCGGCAACTTTTTAAAGTCCCCAAAAGTGTCGCCGCGATGAAGGGTAGTCTTTTTATCCGTTTATTTCGCGTATCCGTTGTACTGTCAGTGAAAATGGGAATGCCCCCTCCTTTTCCCCTTCTTCACCAAAACGTAACTACTCAGCCCTGAAAGGGCGCTTTATTAAAGCCCAGGGCAGCGCCCTGGGAACAACAATAACAACGAACAATGAAGGGGCGATTTAAAATTTTAATGCGCAAAGACAAGGGCTTTAAATCATAAACACCTGCACCTGGGGCGTTGCCCCAGGCTATAATAATTCGCACACTTCGGTGCTAAGTAGTTACCAAAAATGTAACCTTTTTTCAGGGGGCTGAGTAGTTACACCAAAACCAGGAAAACCATCATGTACAGAAAAAATGTGTTAATTGTGTTCAGTTTGTTAATAGGTTTATTGTTAACCGGCTGTAGCAACTATCAAGAGGCACAGCCGACAAAGTCGCAGCCTGCAAGTGCCAATGACGCAATGATGGCACAGCCGGCACTTGTTCCTCATGGGGCGATTGGATATGCAGGCGGTGCAATAACAGGCCATTTACAAACAGCACCTGCCGGCGAAAGAATGGCTAAGCGGCAGCCTGGTGAACCCACCGATCGCGAAAATGTTGATCGTGAAAACTACGATCATTTTAAGGATAGCCCCACCAAACGTGTGAGCGAGCATCCCGTCTCAACCTTTAGCATTGATGTTGATACCGGCGCTTATGCCAATGTGCGGCGCATACTCAACAATGGGCGCTTGCCCCAGCATGATGCAGTGCGTATCGAAGAAATGGTTAATTACTTTAACTATGATTACCCGCCACCTGAGCATCTTGATCCCCCGTTTAAAGTCACCACCGAAATTGCGCCAACCCCTTGGAATAACAACACGTTTCTGTTACACATCGGCATCAAAGGCTATGATATTCCCAAAGCCAATTTGCCACCGGCGAATCTAGTGTTTTTAGTGGACGTATCCGGCTCTATGGACAGTCCTAACAAATTGGGTTTACTCAAATCGGCCTTGAAATTATTGAGTAAGCAATTGACTAACAAAGATAAAGTGTCATTAGTCGTGTACGCGGGTAAGTCGGGCGTGGTATTGGAACCCACCCCGGGTAATCAAAGTGGTAAAATTAGCGCAGCTTTGGATCGGTTGACTGCGGGGGGATCAACCCATGGCAGTGCCGGGATCCAATTGGCGTATGCCACCGCGCAACAAGCGTTCATCAAAGATGGCATTAATCGCGTGTTATTAGCCACCGATGGGGATTTTAATGTTGGCACCGTGAATTTTTATGCACTGAAAAATCTTATTGAACAAAAACGCCAAAGCGGGATTTCCTTAACCACACTCGGTTTTGGTGCCGGCAACTATAATGATCATCTGATGGAACAATTAGCCGATGCCGGCAATGGCAACTATGCATACATTGACACGCTTAATGAAGCGCAAAAAGTGTTAGTCGATGAAATGTCCTCAACACTCCAAACCATTGCCAAAGATGTTAAAATCCAAATTGAATTTAATCCCGCCGCTGTGGCGGAATACCGTTTAATCGGTTATGAAAATCGTCTGTTAAGGCGTGAAGATTTTAGCAACGACAAAATTGATGCCGGCGAAATTGGGGCGGGGCATACCGTTACCGCTTTGTATGAAATCGCTTTAGTGGGCAGCGGTGGGCAACGCCTAGAAAGTCTGCGTTATCGCGAAAACCAAACCGCGCCCAGCGAAAAACCCGATAGCTATGAATTAGCATTTTTGCGTCTGCGTTATAAAGCCCCAAACGGCGACACCAGCAAGTTGCGAGAATCGCCTCTTATGCGGCAAGACATCATTAACACAGTGGACAATACCAGTTCGCGTTTTCGTTTTGCAGCGGCTGTAGCCGCATTTGGGCAACAATTGCGAGGTGGCACGTATCTTGAAAGGTTTTCTTATGACGAGATTTTAAGCTTGGCGCGTGGTGCGCGTGGTGAAGATCCTTATGGCTATCGTGCGGAGTTTATGAAATTGGTTAATTTGGCAAAGGATACTATCCCCAAAAGGGATAGCATCCGTTAAAGATCCCAAAAAGGGATAGCATCTGGGGCTTTAGAAAATTGCGAATTGTGAATTGTGAAGTATTAATTTTAAATGAAACAAATTTAACTTTAAATGAAACAAATTTAACTCACTATTTTTAGAGAACTTTTTGTCAAGGCGGAACAAAAACGGGATCAATTGTTGTCTCCAAATCACCGGATTTTCGCCACCCCAGATAGCATCCATTAAAATGACGGATACCATCCCAAAAAAAGGGAAGGCATCCGTTAAAGCTTTGTATGAAATCGCTTTAGTGGGCAGCGGTGGGCAACGCCTAGGAGGTTGTCTGAGAAATCAATTTTTTGCAAAATGCAATCAATAAATCATTGAACTTTTTAAATCATTGATTAATAATAAATTAATGCTTTTATGAAAATGCTGATCTTGCTATTCTCGAACCGCCTCCTAGAAAGTCTGCGTTATCGCGAAAACCAAACCGCACCCAGCGAAAAACCCGATAGCCATGAATTAGCATTTTTGCGTCTGCGTTATAAAGCCCCAAACGGACGATACCAGCAAATTGTGAGAATGATGGCAGAGCAAGACATCATTAACACAGTGGACAATACCAGTTCGCGTTTTCGTTTTGCAGCGGCTGTAGCCGCATTTGGGCAACAATTGCGAGGTGGCACGTATCTTGAAAGGTTTTGTTATGACGATATTTTAAGCTTGGCGCGTGATGCGCGTGGTGAATATCCTTATGGCTATCGTGGCGAATTAGTCAATTTGGCAAAGTCGCTAAGTGATTGATTAGCAATGAGTGAAATCAAAGCGTAAGGACTTGACAGATGACATGCTGTACGCCAACACCGTCGTCTACCTTTTCAATATACTAAACGTACTTTTTAACCGTGAAAATGATTTGGGTTCTGATTAGTTTGATAAACCTGTGAGATTAGGCGTTCTCAAAATTCATTCACAAATCGCGCCTAATGTTTTTGCGCGCAAAAACTGATAAAGCGAACACAATTCACAATTCACAATTCACAATTCACAATTCACAATTGTATAAAGGTTGTGGGTGTTCAATCATTGAAATCCACACAAAGTGATAAAGGTGGTAAAATGTAAAAATAGTTTGCTGTCAATTTTTCCGTGATATACTTTGTTCCTTTGAAAAAGGTGAGATTTGAGTACAACTCCCGATTTTAACCTGAACATTTCAATTAAAAAATCCGGTAACTACTCAGCCCTGAAAGGGCGCTTTATTAAAGCCCAGGGCAACGCCCTGGGAACAAAATAAAAATCCGGTAACTACTCAGCCCTGAAAGGACGCTTTATTAAAGCCCAGGGCAACGCCCTGGGAACAAAATAAAAATCCGGTAACTACTCAGCCCTGAAAGGGCGCTTTATTAAAGCCCAGGGCAACGCCCTGGGAACTTTTCGTTTTGAACTTTTGCAGAATGAATTATTGACAGCAAAAAACCATTTGGAATATTGGTGGGTGAAATATGAGAAAAATTGTTGTCTTTCTGATTGTGACATTATTCTATTCCGCACCCTGTTTTGCGGCAAAACGCTTTACTTTTGTGACAGTAGACTTTCCGCCCTATTATGGTGAGGAGTTGCCAGAATATGGTTGGGTTTCTGAAATTGCCAGAAAAGCTTTAGAAATTAAAGGGTATGAAGTTGAGATCCGGTTTATACCTTGGGTAAAGGCGCTTGAAGGCACACAGGAAGGCTCTTATGATGCGTTATTGGGTGCATATCGTACCCCTGAAAGGAGCCAGTTGTATTATTTTTCGTTGCCCGTCGGACAAGTTCGCATTGGTTTTTTTAAACGAAAAACGGATGAGATTTCCTTCAAAGAATTAACGGAACTCATGGATTATAAAATTGGCGTTGTTGAAGGTTATGCCACAAGTCCACATTTTGACTCAGCGAATTATCTTAACAAGCACTTCGTCAGCAATCTGGATGAAGGATTGAAACTGCTCCGCAACGGAGAACTCGATTTGATGGCTGATAGTCAAGCCGTGGGTGAATATCGTCTCAAACTTCTGGAAAAGGAAGAAAACGGCATTAGTTCAGAGATAGAATTCATCAAACCCGAGCTTGCTAAGAATAAGATTTATGTCGCTATTTCCAAAAATGCGACTAATGCGGCTAGGAAACTGATGGATTTTAATCGAGGCTTGATTAAAATTTATCGGAAGGGCATAGTTAGAAAAATAAGGTGGAAACATAAGAAGTATATTAAATAAATCCCTATTGCCAATTCCCAAGGCACAGAGGCGGTTGGAAGGATCACAAGCATCTTGTGATTTTCTTCCCACCGCCTTTTTTTTTCCCACCTATGCTCGCTTAAGCTTAGACGGTGGGCAATAAAAAGACCTTGCCTACCCTACATTTTGACTTATCTATTTGATTTTAATGATATTTATGTAGCCAATCTCGTTGGTTTTTGCCCACCTTAAGCATGTAGCCCACCTCGTTGGTTTTTGCCCACCCTACATTTTGACTTATGTATAACGATTTCGCTCCGCGAAACTTTAGCCTTTCAGGCAAATGTTTTTGCGTGCAAAAAATTTTGCCTGAAAATGTGAATAGCCACAGGCTCCACCTGTGGTAAAGTAAATAATAATTTCAAATCCATTACCCTAACAAATATGCCAAAAACCTTTCAACACCAACAAAACCTAATTGGGCTTTTTGCCCAGCATAAAGTTGCCGCCAATATCTTAATGTTTATGATGATTATGGCGGGCATCTGGG
>QNER01000673.1 GCA_003646175.1 Candidatus Parabeggiatoa sp. nov. 1 | reverse complement strand
CGTGGTGGTGATAAGAATGGATATTCAAAGGGGTTATCCACGTCATGAGAAACCAACATCCGAAAATTTCTTGGCTGGCGTTCCAATTGCGGCCAAAGTTGTTTTATGCAAGCCCAAATAATTTCCAGATATTCATTAATAATAGGGCGGTGCAAAAAATCGGCTTGATAAGCTAAAGAAGCGGTGGCAGGAAAACAGTGGTGTGCATCACGTTCAGGTTTGACTGCCTCTTATAACGAGTAAGCATGAAAAATGCGGAGCCAAAAATATCCAAGCCCAAATGCAAACCATTGTCATGACTGATTAAATAAATATCATCATCAAAAATCACCGGCACAGAGCTTGAGACTAAATTAACAGCTGCAATATCCTCACTCACATTCCAATGTGTTAAAGGCAACGGTGGCAAACTTTCAGGCTGTAACCAATGAGTAGCGGCTTGTTGAAAAAAAACATCACTAATCGTTAAAGTCGTCTTTTCATCACTAATTTGTATCGTTTCAATATTTTTAATTTCTGTGCTGAATGATATTCCTAAGAATTCTTTTAATAAGACATTCAGGATGTATTGACGCGCAGAGTCTAGGTTAGGGGGCGTGGTTATTTTTAGCATATCATTATTAGCAAATTTTATATGAAGTTTTATATCTTGATATAATAAACTAATCTCTTTGCTTCATCGAAATCCTGCATCAAAATTTGTAAATTAAGTAATCCGATTAATCTGGGGCCATCTTTAGTCTTTGAATATCGTTTACCATTTTTTCGTTCTTTGCCTCGTCTTATTTTTACCACATCAAAATATTGCCTTAAAATAGTGTCAAGTTTTTCACTTGGTTTGTTAATCTGTTCTGGAGACTTATTTTTTATTAAAGCATTACTATTTATAGCTTCATTTTTTCTTTTTCGTATCAATCCTTCGTTTTTCCCAAATTCTTCAATTTTGTCAATTTTGGAAAGTATCCACGCTTCCATTTCTTGAATCATAAAAAAAATTTTGCTGGTATCAAATGGCTGATATTGATTAAGTCTTTCATCTAGTTTTTCTTTGGGCGCATCCAAATCAATCAAAAGAACCGCATTAATTCCTTGAGTTTCGATTTGTTCCAGCATTTTTTTTGCTTGTGTGATACTTCCAAAAGGTTTAATGCGGAGATTAAATTCAGTAGTGAATAGCTGTTGAGAAAATAATTTATAAAAATTTTCCCTAAAAATTGCACTATTATCAACCGTCAATACTGCCGGATTTTCTGACGGCATACCTTCTATATAAATCGTAATATCTACCATCGCTTTCCACCTATAAAACCTTGCAACCAAGCTTGCCCAGTCAAATAATCCTCAGTCCATTCCTCAAATTCATCTGGGTATTTAACCATTACTTTGGTTTCATTATCATTATTTTTTTCAAAGATTAAAATATCATCCAGATCAAATGAATTTAGTAATAATGGTGAGTGAGTAGTCATGATCAATTGGGTGCGATTTGAAGCTTGTTTTACGGCTTGCGAAATCGTATTTATCATATCTGGATGAAGATTTGTTTCTGGCTCATCAATGCAAACCAGATAGCCTCGTTCGGAGTTAAATAATATGGATAACAATAGTAAATAATGAAGGGTTCCATCTGAAATATGTTCAATAGAAACTGAACGCGAAAGATATTTTTCACGAAGTACTAAATATAATTTGGAACCCAGAAATGCAAAATTAATGTCCTTAAAATAAGGATTTATTTTCTTAATGGCTGTTTCGATTTGATCATAGTTAAAAGGATGGTTGTTTTTGGTATTATTAAGAATAGTCATCAGATTTTGACCATCCGGCAACAATTTAGTCTCAGTGCCATAACCGGCTGGTTGTCTGATTGAACTGTTAATTGACGTATCAAAATAATAATAAACCGAAAGCTCTTCCAAAGCTCTCTTTAAAGTAAACAGAGGAGAAAATCTATCCGGCTCAGAAATTTGTCTCAAAACCGGCTCCGTTGATTTAAAATTTATATGACTATTTTCTTGCGGATATTTTTGAATCTTTCCGCCTTCTCTAGTGGAAATAATACCTTGTGCATTATCCATTTCCATATAGATAAAATCGTTATCATCTGGTTTGATACGCTTGGAGTACAATTTTTCTTTCAAATAATATGAAGTCGTACCTGCCGGAAAGATGCTTATCTCATAAATCGGATTGTTAGGAAATGAGAACCCTCCTTTCTGCCTCACGTTTTTAATGACATTTTTATCAAACTCAAACGACAATTTAATATAATCTTTTTCTTCTGGATTGAAATTGATAACAGAATGAAACCCACCCCAATCTTTTAAAAAAATTTTTTCCAATCCGTTTCCGACAATACTCTCGGCAAGTAGATGGATCGCTTTAAGAAAATTTGATTTGCCACTGCCATTAATTCCTACAAGAATATTAATATCAGGATTAAGTTCTATCGTTGTCGGATGCCTAAAACTAAAAAAATTTTCCAGTGTTATTTTAGAAATCATAAGCTTTTTGTTTTGATAAGTCCAAATGCAAACCATTGTCATGACTCATTAAATAAACATAATCACCAAAATTAGGATGTATTGACGCGCTGAGTTTAGGTTGGGGGGGATGGTAATTTTTAGCAACAGTTAGAAATCCTCAAGGTTTTGGAAACCTTCAAGGTTTTAGAAACCTTGAAGGTTTTGCCCTAACTGCTAAATGATACCTACACTAGATCATTATCTTTTTTTAAAAACAATTTTTTCGTCCGCTTGTTTAAATTCAACATCAAATAAATCAAATACCACTTCTCTGCCTAAGAGAACATCTTGATACGCCTCGGTTTGCATCCATGCCACGGGAGCAGTAAAGGTATGAGAATCCAGTTGTATTTCTATATTTCGCAGTGCATAGTTGACGCTACCACCAATACCTTCAGCTTGACTAAGCGTTTCAGCTACAGCAAGTTCATAGCCTAGAATAAGTCCCAAATATTCGGGAATGAGACTGAAATCAGCACCTGAATCGACTAACATTTCAATAGATTTCGAAGTCTTCACTTTCAGTATGACTTGATATTTAGGTTGCCATTCATGACGCTTAAGGTTTTTAAATCTAACCGGAAGTAACCTCACCGGTTCGACAAAATCGCTGTCAAAAATATAATCAATAGTATATTGAGAGACAGGAATATTATCAGTCGCTTTGGCAACTTTAAAAATATCTTTGTCGTGTACAATAACACCTTCATTTGTGAAAGCAATCCACTCGGATTTGTATTTCCTTAATTGACTTTTATTGGAATTATACCAGTCGTGGGGTGTTTTATATTGTTTTTTCATAACTTGACTCCAAAAATGATCTTAGCCCCAAAGGGGCGTGTTATTAAAGCCTGGGGCATCGCCCCAGGCTTCTGGCTTCAAAATAATTTTTTTTTGTTACCGTTGAGGCAAATTGAATAGACGTTTCAATTTAACATACGCCAGTAGCATTTAACATTTTATGATAGATATTTTTCATTTTAAAATAAGTCGTTATTGATAAATTATATTGTCTCTATTATTTCAGTTTCATTGTTTGGATAATCATCTGTTAAATTATTTCTAAGTTTTCTGAAATCAATCCACATATCAACATTGTCTATTAATTCAAACTTTTCTAATTTATTTAAGACTTCAATGAGCGGCATATTTGGTTTATATTCCTGGAATTCTTTTAATACAGCCGGAAATAACTTTTCTCCCATTTTATCTTGAATTTTGGTAAAACGATAGATAAATGAATCTATCGTTTTAACTATTTCAGTATTATCCAAATCTTCCTTTTGTAAAGGCAACCAATTTTGAATGTCTGGCAATATTGCATCTATTCGTTTGAACTGCCTATCAATTTCAAGTTTTATTTCTGTAAGTTGTAACATATATTCACTCCTTCCTGTTTTGCAATCTCAAAAATTTTATTAAATTTTGAATTAGCGGCTTCTATAATTAAATCGACTTTTTGTTCACCAAATTTGTTATCAAATTCTCTTAAAAATATAATTTTGGTTTGTAAAATATTATCTGTGTTTGGCGTTTTGATAAATATATCTAGATCTCCGCCTTTTTTGTTCATATCTACCCTTGAACCAAATATCCAAACCTCTGTAGAATTAAATAATTCTAAACTTTTATGGCAAATAAAATTTAAATATTCTTGATTTAATCTAATGTTCATTATTAAATTCTCATTCCAAACTGATTTATGGGCTATAAAATGCTTTGGAGGTTTTCAAATTAATTGAGTGGTGGCCTCCTATTTTAAAAATCCGAGGTCTCAAAGACATCGGATTTTTAGCTTTAGACATTCAGAATGTATTGACGCGCTGAGTTTAGGTTGGGTAGCGTGGTGAAATAATTGTCTTTTGATCATTGCGGAGCAGTCTTGAAGTTTCTTACACTAAATGGTTTCTATTTCTGGATTGAAAGTGTTGAAGTATTGTTTAGCAAAGTTCAACAATCTCTTATCACAAGCGACAAAATAGTCTATTGCAATCCATTGATGAATAAGAATTGATGTCGATAGTTGAATGGCATCTAAAGTACCTAAATTAGCTTTAGACGCAATGCCTTCTAAAAGCTGCATTGCTAAGTTTTTTACAATGATATTGACTTCTACCACGTAGAACCTTTGCAGATCATTATCAAACGTTTTCACTATGTTTTGTGCCGTTTTCAATTTGATCTCTTTAATTCTAACACGCTTCATAACAGCAGAACGAAATTCAAGTCTTGAAATATCAGCAATCAAAAAAGTCAAACTATCAGAATGATGCCGTAAGGAATTAATCAGATTATTGGTGCCGGTTTCTTTATGGTAAAGTTTTACCACTGCACTGGTATCAAAAAACAAGTTCATGAAGTACTGCTCCTAAAAAGTTGGACAAAGTTGGACATTTTTAGGTAATTCGCTCTCTGTTGATAATCCAGAAGGATTGCAACTAGAGTCCTGGTTGAGCAGTCCCAACCGGTGTCGCTCAGTCCGTT
>QNER01000672.1 GCA_003646175.1 Candidatus Parabeggiatoa sp. nov. 1 | reverse complement strand
TATCCCTGGCAGTCGGAAAGTTGAACGAGAAGTCACTATTATCAGTGAGTTAGGTAAAGAGCAATGTTTTTCAATGATGCCCGAACAGAGCGCGCTGCCGCTACGAGGCGGTTACTTAACGGAGGGTGATTTTCTGGCCGCCCCGCTCACGGTTGAAAAAATCGTCACCAAGCAACGTCTTATCCAAGTCAACGCCGATATGGAATCGGTGGGTTTAGTCATTTTAGACTTAACCACCGGTGAGTATCAGGTCCAGAAAGTGGGCAATGTCACCGCCGGCAATACCATCACGGTGAACAACGATGTGCCCATGGCTACTGTATTTGTCGGTGGCTTTGTGAATGGGCAACCTTTTGAAGGCTATACCACTTTTATCGCACCTAGCCAATTTCAGTTATCCATTGATGTTCCTAGAACTATTCGCCCACGCACTGATTTAGTCGTGCGCCTCACCTGTTTCGCGCCAAACCTTCAAGGTTTGCCAAACCTTGAAGGTTTTAATAAGACAATTCCCGTGTTACTGTGTGTGCGCGATGAACGCTTGACGGCTACCGACAAACCTTCGGTGAGTTTGGGCGCAGCGGCTAAGCGTGGTATTGAGGCCGCTATCAAAGATATGGCTGAAGGTACATTCACGCCACTAAGCGAACTGGAAGAAATGAATGCCAGAGGCGGGGCAATGGCTAAAGGGTTATTTGCTTCAACGGATTACATGTTCGATGGTATGTTGTCCCAAACCCGTGGCTATGGAGGTGAATTAAGGAGTTTTTCGCCGCCCGTGACAATGGGACTACTGGGAGATTCTGTTGAGGCAGGATTTAGTAAGGGGGCATCGCTTTTGGGAGGAGCTACAAGATCAATGACATCTGCTAAACCCGCAGCACGCCGTTCTAGTCAAGTTGAGACTAAGCGTGCTGATGTTGGCGAGTTTGTTGATAAAGCCGCGATATCCAAACCCCTACGCGCCGACTTTCCAGAAGTGTTATTTTACGACATTGTCCCGGTTTCTGGTACCAAAGAAGTCGTTATTCCGTTAAGTGACTCTTTGGCCACTTTCACCGTTGAAACCTTCGCGATGGCTAATGGTGATTGGACACAAAATCAGGCCCCGGTTGTTGTCGATCAGCCAGTGCGAGTCGATTTAGAATTGCCACTCGCTGTCCATCCCGATGATAAAGTGAATGGTCGTTTATATGCATTCACCAGTTCTAACAGAGCCCGTATGACTCTGATGTGTGACGGCAAAATCGTTGCGTTACAGAATGGTACTCCCATTGAGGCCCTCAACATAGAAACACCGTTTGAATTAGAATTTTATGTTAAATCAGGTACTTATCGAGCAACGGTGGAAGACAGCTCAACCGGTGAAACGGATTCTATTGAAGTTGCCATCGGTGAACCGGGCAAATTCAAATCCTACGCCAAAGAATTGGGTTTGTTAGTGAAGGATGAGTCCATCAACCTTGAGACAGTCAACGCACTGAGTCTGCGGGTACTCCCGACTATCGACACGTCTTTTGATGCCCTGATAACAGCAACTGCCGATTATGCCCACCTCTGTTGTGAACAGACGGCGGCCAAAATCTTGGCAGCGACATTCATGTACTTGACGGCCAAAAATGCTGAACAGCGTCACACGGCTGAGCAAATTATTTTGACTGGCATTGCCCGTGAACAAAAAATGATACGCTCTGGGCAGGGTTTTACCATGTATCCTAACCAGGATTACATTAGTACACACTACAGTACACTCGCGGTGCGCTACTTGTGGAAACTGAATCAATTGGATGACATGCCCGATATTTCAAGTAATCTGCGTAAAGCAGTACGTGAAGGGCTATCGCTGGCGGATCAGGCCGCCGAAGCACATCATATGCAACGTATGCCTGAGCAAATTCAGAGTATTGAAGATGCCTACACACTGGCAACGGCCGGTAAAGAGACGGTTGCAGTACGCCAATTTATTGAAAACACGATAAATTTTTCTGACATGATCGTCAAATCAAAGCAACCGGCTGTCGCTAACCGCAAAACATTGGCTTATGCCGCGGCCAGTTTAATTGCCCTCAATGATTTAGAACGTGGCATCAAATTGGCGAATCTTGTCACGCGCCAGCTTAATGAACAAGGACGGTTGTATTCAACCATAGATTCTGTCGCCGCGATTGCCCTGATGATTCAATTGAGACTTTCCGGCATTGTAACGGGTAAAGGGCGTGTGCGCGTCAATGGTCAAGAAATGACCGCACTAGACGCGGCGCAATTGAATGATCGCGTTGAGTCCATTGACGTGCTAGAGGGCGTTGCCGCGGTTGAAGTCACACGCTTGCATGAAGAAGATTGGGGCTATGTTACCTACAATTTTCCCGTTAAGGTGGGGTTTAGAGATACCCATGATAAACAAGTCCAACGTTTTAAAGCCGGTGATCGCACTGATTTAGTCATCTCGTTACCAGATGGCTACCAAACCGGCGATTTGGTGCATGTTGCGCTACCGCCCTGCATGTCTTGGATTCAAGGCGGTGGCAAGGTTAAGCAGTTTAGCCGAGACTTTGAAGGTCAGGATAGTTTGCGGATACCTTTAGTTGTCACCTCCAAGATTAACGGCAAACAACATTTCGCTGTCTGTGTTCGCAATATGTTTGAAGAAGAACGGGCAACAAATCCGGGTATGTTAACGGTTGAAGGTGGATTTTGGCGTTTTGATTTGGAGTCCAAACTTTAGTTTGGCAACGGAGTCCAAACTTTAGTTTGGCAACGGAGTCCAAACTTTAGTTTGGCTGGGTGGCCCAAACTGAAGTTTGGACTCCTAAAAACCCTAATTGAATAAGACTTTCATCCTTTTCAAGTACATTCCGTATATCAAGTACAACGGATTGACTTCGTTCCCGGATTTATTGAAGGCATAAATTAAAATTAAACGTTTGATTTTAAAGTAAAGTTATCCATAAAAAATATTTAAGGATTATTTTTAATCAGAACAATTAATCTGTTCAATCCCCTAATCCGTTGTACTTAACTTGACAATGTCACATTTTTTTAATAACTATGCCGTTTTTCGTACAAGGTTCGCCTGAAACGAATGAGACTCTGGCCGTTTTTCGTACAAGGTTCGCCTTGTACTCCTGTTGAAATATGAGTTTTTTTAACTTTGATCAGCTATACTTAAATTTATAGTAAAACTTGGAAAGGCAATGTGTCCCATTTTTTTCACCCGCCCATACTGCATGGGTATCTAAGGAGACTGTTTATACTGAAAGTACAGCGGATTGACGGATTTGACGGTGCTCAACATCTTATTTCATTTTCACCCTTTTCAACGGAGCAAAATATATGTCTGTGCAAATCTTTACCCGACATTTTTACCAACATTTATGGTTTGGTGCAGCACTGTTGTTGGTTCTGTGCCTGATGCAGGGAAAAGGCGTTTATGCCGAACCCGCAGCGGATAACATCAAGCCAGAAACGGTTAAACAGGGCAGTCTGCTATTTATGGCGAGCGATGGCAGTTATAGTGAAGCGCCGCGCTTGCATACAGATGTGGACATGGCGGTGAGCGGTATGATCGTCCGGGTGATTGTCAAACAGCGGTTTAAAAATCCCACGACTGTTTGGCAGGAAGGCATTTATGTGTTTCCTCTGCCAGAAAACGCGGCAGTGGATCATCTGAAAATGCATGTCGGTGATCGGATTATCGAGGGCGAGATCAAACCTCGCGAAGAGGCCAAAAAAATTTATACGCAGGCCAAACACGCGGGTAAAAAAGCGTCGTTGGTGGAACAGGAACGTCCTAATATTTTCACCACTTCGGTGGCCAATATCGGCCCTAACGACAGTATCACTGTACAAATCGAATACCAGCACAGTCTGCGCTACACGGCGGCCGGATTTAGTCTGCGCTTTCCGATGGTGGTTGGGCCGCGCTATACGCCCAGCACTATTATCGAGGAATCCACTGCGCAACCCAATACGGCGGGTTGGATTATGAGTATAACGAACGTGCTGCGCATTTCCCCGCCAGTGCCTGATCCTGCCAAAACCCCACCACTGAATCCGGTCAGTCTTCGGGTTGATCTGAATCCCGGTATGCCCCTAGCCAAGCTGCATAGTCTTTCTCATTCCATTACCAAAACTGCGCGTGAAGACGGGCATGTCCTGATTGAGCTCAGCGATGAAAATCATGCAGATCGGGATTTTGTGCTGGAATGGCAGCCGGATACTGGGCATAAACCCAAAGCGGCTTTGTTCACCGAGGCAAAGGATGGACAACACTATATTATGCTGATGATTATGCCGTCGGTGCAGAGCCTGACGGATAAGCAAAGATTGCCCAGAGAAAGCATTTTTGTGATAGATACGTCCGGTTCCATGGGTGGCAATTCTATTCGTCAGGCAAAAGCAGCCCTGCGTTATGCACTGGAACATTTACGATCAGGTGATCGGTTTAATGTCATTCAATTTAATGACAGTGCCAGTGGTCTGTTTTCGGCCGCTCAACCAGTGGATGATAAAAATATCGGCCGTGCATTGCGCTATGTGGATAGTTTGGAAGCCAGTGGTGGCACGAAAATGGTGGAGGCCCTGCATCTCGCGCTGAACGGAAGCACAAACTCGGAGGTGGTGCGCCAAGTGGTTTTTCTGACTGATGGTAGCATCAGTAACGAGCGGCAGTTGTTTGACATTATTCATAAACGCTTGGGGGACAGCCGCTTATTTACGGTGGGCATCGGTTCCGCGCCAAATAGCTTTTTTATGCGTAAAGCGGCGCAATTTGGCCGGGGTACTTTTACTTATATTGGTAATACCAGCGAAGTGGCGGAAAAAATGAATGAACTGTTCAGTAAACTGGAAACCCCGGTGATGACTAACTTAAATATTAGCTGGCCTGCTGGCGTGGATGCGGAAATGTGGCCACGCCGTTTGCCGGATCTTTATCATGGTGAGCCATTGGTGCTTAAAGCGCGGCTGAAAAAAGCCGAAGGCGAGATGATTGTGACGGGCCGCGTTGCAGAC
>QNER01000671.1 GCA_003646175.1 Candidatus Parabeggiatoa sp. nov. 1 | reverse complement strand
GCGACTAGCATCATTTCACTTTGTCCCTGATTGGCTCTGGCAAAAGCGGTGAGTAAGGTTTCTATCTCTGGTTCTCGCCCGTAGAGTTTTTGGGGTAGTTGTAGTTTGTCGGAAAAGTCTTGTTGCCCCAACGTAAAGATTCGTGCAAGGTTCGCCTTGCACTCCTGGATATCCGATTTTAGGCCATGTGCGCTTTGGTAGCGGGATTCGGCGGTTTTTGCCAGTAGTTTTATGATGATATTTGAAATAACTGGCGGGATGTAGGGATTCGAGAGGTGGGGCAAAGTGGGTTGTTTGGCAAGGTGGCAGTGGACTAATTCCATTGCGTATTTATTTTCAAAGGGCAAGCGTTGGGTGAGTAATTGATAAAAAGTCACACCCAAGCTATAGAAATCGGTGCGATAGTCAAGCGCACGATTCATGCGCCCGGTTTGTTCCGGCGATATGTAAGCCAGCGTGCCTTCTAATTGATTGGGATTTTTCAGCGTCGGGTTTTCACGCGGTAAAACCGTAGCGATGCCAAAGTCAATAATTTTTAATTGCTTTGTTTCAGGGTTGTAAACGATGTTGCTTGGATTAATGTCTTTGTGGATGACGTTGGCAGCGTGAATTTGTCCTAAAATGTCGGTTATTTGGATGGCAAGGGGCAGGAATTCGGAAATCGAAATCCCCCCTAGCCCTTTGCCAAAGGGGGGAATTGATGCAGCCATGAGTTTATCTAAGGATTTACCACCGAAATCCTCTAAAATAATCACCAACGTATTGTGGTATTTTTCCAAACCATACGTGTTGATGACACCGTCAATATTTTCTAAATCGCGGGTGATGTCAAATTCTTGCCGATAGTGGGTGAGTTTTTCGGGCGACGGATAATTTTTCTTCAGCATTTTGAGGATAACCGAGTGATTATCCGATTTTCTGAGCCCACGGTAGACTAAGGTGTTGGTACTTTCAAAGATTTTTTTGCAGTTGGTGTAATTAAGGATTGTTGTCATGGTGGTGTTGTCTGTGTGATATTAAGTTATTGTGTGTGGTATCGAGTACAGCGGATTGACGGATTTAACGGATTGAGTACAACGGATACGCGAAATAAACGGATAAGGTTTTTTATAGTCGGTAAGAAATTTTGGCCAAAAACCTCAGAGGTTTTGAGCTAAAGGATTTTTATGGAATACTATAAAACATCATAATAACATATTATTTTTATCCGTTTATTTCGCGTATCCGTTGTACTCTTATCCGTAAAATACGTCAATCCGTGGTACTCAATCCGTTAAATCCGTCAATCCGTTGTACTCAATCCGTCAAATCGGTTGCACTCAATCCATCAAAGAGTGTGACCTCCATTTTATGTAGAAGTGTGGGGGCCGGCTTTGTAAAGAAGGTGGGCAACAAAAAGACGTTACCCACCCTACGAACTCTGTTTATCCGTAAAATCCGTCAATCCGTTGTACTGTTTATCCGTAAAATCCGTCAATCCGTTGTACTCAATCCGTAAAATCCGTAAAATCCTTCAATGCGTGGTACTCAATCCGTCAAATCCGTCAATCCGTTGTACTCTATTCGCTATTACATTACTTACATGGATTAGTATCATCATCGTCACTGTCCTCACATTCATCTTCTTTATCATTTGCGGGCACTGAGTTTAATTCTGTTATTGTTAGTTCTTTATAATAAGCTTTGCTCATGGGTACCATAGCCAGCCCCGATAATAATATCCCAGCGACACAACCGGCCGACAAAACGTAACCTATTAACTTAGGCTTTAAATTTATTGAAAAAAGCAATCCTGCCACAAGCATCGCCAGATCAAATATGAGTAGTAAGTCATTATTCATTTATTTTTTTAATTTCTTTAAGAGTTGAGTACAACGAATTACGTGGATAAACGAATAGGGCATAAAATTCTTGATTAAATCATTGTTCAAACATGGGTAGTGGTAAAGATGATGGAGTCCAAAGTTTGGGTGAGCAACAAACTAAAGTTTGGACTCCTAAAAACATATCACTCACGATTATCAATCAGAAACACGCCAAGTAAGAGAGGTTTTAATTCGTTTATCCACGTCATTCGTTGTACTTACGTCATTCGTTGTACTTAACCATGAAAATGAGAATGCGCCTCTTATCATTCATTTTTAAATTTCCCTAACTCATACAGCATCAATTTGCGACGATTGAGGAGCGGCACAGCTATCCCGCATTCTTGAGGCGTACAACGAAAGTCAAAATCCTTTAACGGAACCGGTTTACCACTGTTTGTGGGCAGGCGTAAGCTAAACAGTTGACTGCCACTGTGTAAATCCCATAAACGTATTGTAGCATCAGCACTCGCGGTTGCCACTTGCCCACCGTTAGGGCTAAAAATAACACGGTATATTGTGCTTTCATGTCCCGCTAAACGAAATTGGCTGGATTTATCGTTTGCTGAATAGATATAGACGGCTTGATCACGTCCAACGCTGGCAATCTGCTGAGCATCTTGGCTCAAAGCTGACCAAATTAAATCTTTAGCTTCAAAATCTTTAACTTCAGTGTACTGTTTTGACAACGTGGGGAGATTATTATTAAGATTCCACAGGCGTACATCATAGTCGCTAGTACTTAGCAATTGGGTACCGCTTGCATTAAAAGACACGGCATTGACATCATTGCCGTCATGTGCCTGATAGAGATATTTTTGTTGGGTGCCCACCGTGAATAAACCAATTTGTCCGTCAAAACTGGCGGTGGCTAGGGTATGCCCATCAGGTGAAAAAGCCAGGGCGTTGATTTTATCGGTGTGATCATTAAAGGTTTGTAACAAGTTGCCATTTTTGACTCGCCACAGTTTAGCGGTACTACTCGCAGATGCCAGCAAAGTACCATCAGGACTAAAAGCAACACGTTTTATATGCAGCTGCTTGGTATGCTCTTTGCACTTTTCCCATAATAACTGAGATGTAGGCAATGCATACAAACACAATGTGCCATCCGTCAATCCAACCGCAACACTGTTACCGTCAGGTGCAATCGCTACTGAAGCGGCTGTACTTGGTAAATCTACCGCCTGTTGGTAAGGTAAATTGGTATTCCAACGCATCACAGTGCCATCCTTGCTAGCACTGAATATTTTGTTCTCAAACGCAGCAATACCAATCACACCCGCTTCATGTCCTTGCAACACACGCATAGTCACACCGCTTTGAGTATCCCACAGGCGCAAAGTACGATCATCACTGCCTGAAACCTAATAACTTGACAAACGCGGCCGTTTCGTTCACCTCACCTTTTTGATAGTGGCGAAAAAGCTCTTCAAACTGGTCAATGACCAGCAATAGATTAGTGCGTGGAGGAAAGGTGAGTCGCGTAAGATTTCATGCAAACCCAACGGGCAGCGACGTAAATTCGCTTCCAACAGTTTTTTAGCATCCGTATGCTTAATATGGGCGGTATACTCTTCTTTTAACGCCGTGTCTACCAGCAACGCGCCAGCCAACTGGGTAAAAGGATGATTACCGGGGCGACATTTATTAATTATAGCAATCCCATTTGAATTGTGGCATTTGGATGTTCAATCAAATGACAGGCTATCTGGTAATTGGCGTAATTCGTAATACATTGATTAATAAATATATTTATATCACCTCTATGTCCAAAAAGTACTAAAGAAACAGGTACTCAATATTAATTATACCTGCGTACAACTTAAAGCTAGGATAAGGAAAATTAGGGATGCTGTGAGTCACAGAAAATTTCTCAATATTTGTTATGATTCCCTTGTTTGTTTCTGTTAGTTACAAAATACTGTTTTTATTGTCAATTTGTGTCACACAAATTACCAAAGAACCAAATGACAGATTACTGAACAGTGTTCATTCTAAAATTATTGGCAATTCTTATATTTGCCCTCAATATCAATGAGTTCCGCTGCGCCAGCCATAACAGCAAGCATTTTGGTATAGTAGGTAAGATAATAATAAATTGACAATTTAAGAGAATACCTACCTAAACGAAAATCCCTTGTCGTATGTCATTTCGACTTCTCGGTTGAAGTTTTTGCGCGCAAAAAAACTTCAATCGAGAAAGGATAAATCTTAACACGTTGATAACCAAAAATGTTTCGCGCTTTGCTTGAAATGACACCTTGAAATATCAGAGGGTTTTCGGCTAAGGAACTGCAAATAAATAACTTCCGCCAACAGCTTTTCACGCAAAAGTTTTTGCGTGAAAGACAGTTGTCTAATAGCGGGGGTGCGAAGCACCAAACCCTAAAGGGCACTAAACCCAATCAAGAGGGAAGTTAATTTTAATTTTTCTTCGAGCCTAAGTTGCCGAGGGCGCATTCCCATTTTCCTGATTTCAATCACCAGGCTGTTTTTTCGTACAAGGTTCGCCTTGTACTCCTGCTATAGCAATGACTCATTAAGAATGGTAAATGATGAATGATTATTTAATATAATTATCAATGACTTAAATTATATAAATGTACTTGATGCAATCGGGAAACGCTATAATATGCGCTGTTTTTTCGTACCAAGTTCGCCTTGTACTCCTGCTAATATGACATTGTCAAGTTAATAAATGTTAATGGCACGTTTGAACGCATTTGGAGGCGGCCAGTTTTAACTTGGCAGACTAAAATTGGACTTTGGACACCCGGCCGTTCGTTTGGACTCCAGATGCTATCGTGCGCGCCATTACCCGTAAAATGGGAATGCGCCCGATTGCCGATACAGACTCTACCGTTTTCTGTTGATAATCTATGTACAGGACCAAAAAGTGTTCAAGCCGTGATGCTATCGCTTTTTTGGCGATAGTATCACTCCAACAATAACACTGGTTATGGCAATGATATTTTTGACTGATTAGAGTTGTCCGAAAATAAGGGGGCTGTAAATTTAACGCGTTGTTTTTATTCGTTAAAATTGACGGGCAAGCCTATTAAGGATTTAAAGTGCAAAAGTGATACTATCGCCAAAAAAGCGATAGCATCACGAAATGTCATATTGAATTTATTATCAACAGAATC
>QNER01000670.1 GCA_003646175.1 Candidatus Parabeggiatoa sp. nov. 1 | reverse complement strand
CTATCCCGAACCGAAAATGGATAACATCCGTCAAATTCGTGATTGTTCAAACGGATACTATCCCGAAAAGGGATAGCATCCGTCAAATCACTATTACTTGGCTCAGGAGTCCAAACTTTAGTTGGGGAGAGCCGTTTTGACAAAAATGGCATTCCTTTTTCATATTTGCTCACCTCTGTTTGAATGAAACGGTTGAATGCCCTTCATGATCTTTCATAAATTTAATGTATAGCAATGACTCATTAAGAATGGTAAATGATGAATGATTATTTCATCTCATTATCAATGACTTAAATGATATAAATGTACTTTATGCAATCGGGAAACGCTATATAAATCATTTATTTTCATTTTGCGGCATCGGAAAGTCTCCTATCGTTTTTCAGAAACGTAACGAAACGGATGCTATCCCTATCCCCAACAAACTGAAATTGTGGCGCAGGCGATGGGTACGAAAACGGCCTAATGGCAACGCACGTAAAACCGGGGTATGTAATAACATGGTTATTCTCCTTTAAGGCTATAGATAAGTACAGCGAATTAGCGAAATAAACGAATGGGTAATTTCAGGGATTGGTTGTGCTTTCATTGAGTTATGGTATTTATAAATCCTTTCTTATAAATAATCCTTGTAGTTATTGCTGTAATTCGTTAATTTCGGAAAGAAGCTGTACTCAGTCGTTGTTATGGTATTTATAAATCCTTTCTTATAAATAATCCTTGTAGTTATTGCTGTAATTCGTTGATTTCGTTAATTCGTTGTACTCAGTTAGGGTATTTATAATCCTTTATTATATATAATCCTTGTAGTTATTGCTATCATTTCACGTTCTGCCGCAAAGGCTAAACACGCCTGAATATCTTCCTGTGTCAATTCGGGGAAATCTGCTATAATTTCCTATCATCCCGCCTGCTAAATATTCGAGCACATCATAAACAGTTATTCGCAACCCCCGAATACAAGGCTTCCCACTTCTCTTGTTGGGTTCAATTGTAATAACGTCGTTAGTGTCATTCATAAATAAATACCTCTTATCACAAGATTAAACAAACCGGCGTTCAAAGATTTTGGTGAACTCATCTCGTTGATTTCGTCAATTCGCGGTACTCATTCGTTGATTTCTGGGATGAGTTGTCCTAATTTATTTTTTTTCTTATTTTTATCCTTTATTATATACAACCCTTGTCATTCTTTTTTTAATTTGAGGATTAATCAATTATGTGGCTATTCTTTCTAATACTTTTAGCGTTATGGATAAGCATAGGCAGTTTTTTGCTTTACTTAAAAAGTCAACCGGTGGGCAAAAAAGCCTACCGAAGAAAAGTGGACAAACGGGTTTGTCAGCGGGGCGAAATGGTGAAGGTGACTTTGGCATTGAGGCCGCCTGTCGCAAAAACGATGTCAGTGGATGACCATGATATTGTCTTGGTACTGGATCATTCCGCCAGTATGGGTTCGGCACCCGGTAGTCCTCTGCGAGAAGCGGTGCGAGCGATGGAGAATTTTGTCCAACAATTCCCCGCTTCCTGTCAAGTGGGCTTAATTGTATTTGACCATGAAGCGCAAATCCTTTGCAATCTCACCCGTAACACAGCGGCCGAACAAAAAACCGAAGTGTTACGCGCACTTAAAACCATTAGCCCCGGCGGGGGAACACAGCTACACATTGCCCTTGACAAATGTGTTGAAATATTGAATGAAGGGCGTGACGGGGTGAAAAAAACCATCCTATTACTGTCTGATGGCGGGAGCCACCGAAAATCGGCCGATAATTCAGCAACACGAGTGCAAGAACAGGCCATAAATACAACTATATTTTGTATAGGTTTTGGGGCCCATGTGGATGAAGCCTTGATGAAAAGTGTGGCCAGTTCGGCACAACACTATTGCCATGTCGATACTGCCGCTGATTTGGTGCCATTATTTGACCGATTGACGGGTGTCGTCAGTGGGCAATCGGCCATCACTGGACTGATTGAAGAAAAAATCAGGGCCCCACGCCCTTTTAATCTGGAAAACACTGGGGAACTTTATCCGGTAGGCGTTCATCACGAGGCCAACCAATACACACAAATTTCATGGTTTATTTCATTACTGGAGCCCTCGCCTAAAGGCGTACCCTTAACTTACACGTTAAAGCCTGAATGTTTAGGGTGGCATACGGTTGCGCCGGCAGAAGCGGTGGCGCATTGGAAAATGGCAGAGGGTTGTCAAGACACCACGTCTGGCGCGATAGGCCCCAAAGTATTGGTGTTACCCAATGGCTTTGCTTGGGCATGGTGGTTATTAAATCCGCTGTTTTGGTTAATCTTTGGGAAACTGTTTAAATGCGTTCAACCGACGCTGCGTCAAACTCAAACCAGTGAGGAGGTGTCCCCGTTGCCAACGCCAACGTTGCCAGCCCCGCTTTCCATACCCGAAAGCCACGTTTATATACCCAAACTACGTCCGGCTTTGGTTATTGGATTAGGATCGTTAGGGGAATGGAGCCTAACTCGTTTAAAGTGGCAATTACAGGATCGTTATATAGATAAAGCAGTGGTTGATCTACTCGTTATTCAAGATAGCGGTGTCCATAACCGTCCGTTGGTGACAGCCAATGGCTGTGTGCTTGATGAAGGCGAACGGGTGATACTCCAACAGGATTTAAGGCCCTATCTGGAAACATTACGTCATCAAGACAAGATACCCGATTCACGCTATTGGATACCATGGCGGCAATGGCTACGTGAAACTCGCCCTTTAACCAGTTACACCGATGATCGCCGTAAAGCACGTCTCGCGTTGCTCTTGCAACCAGAAGCCGTGGCGGAGCGCATTAAAGAAAGTATCACTCGTGTTCAGGAACAAGAAGGCATTGTCTTGATTGTCGCCAGTGCCGGTGATGCGGAAGGTTCTGGTATGCTGGCCGAAGCGGCCCATATTTGTGCTTCTCACGGTGCCGGGGTGACAGCCATTATCGTCCCAGAAATGCAGAGTTCCCCGGCAACGGCGGGCATGGTCAGAGAATTAGAACGCCTGTTAATTCTGCGCGGCGAATCTATCCCCAGTGATCGGGGTAACCAAACCGTCTTTGCCCAACAATTATTTGATCGTGTGATTGTGGCCAATGAAGTTCAAGAAAGCACCGCTATCACTTCAGACGCAATAAGTCATTTGTTGTGGGCTATGCTGGCCTATCCGCAAGTGCTTGAACAAATGCCGAGTACCAGAAAAGCCACCGGTTATCAAGTCAAATTGCAAGGCCATACTTTAGCGCAACGCAGTTTATGGCACTGGGTACGAGCTATGACGCTAAGCAACTTGATTAATAAACAATGGTTAGGCGTGACTATCACTGATAATCAAATCACACCGCCCGTGCGAGAAACCGACGCGGTGCCAGAATATGTCAGCGTCTTTTGGGATAACAGCAGTCTCCATCAACGTTTGCCTACTCAACTACTCACCAAATCGGCCCTAGTATTACGTCACGGTAATCCTTTGATAATACTAGAAGAATTATTGGATATTCCGCTAGAAAAACCTTATCACGAACAAAAAGTGTATTGTGAACGAGAACGTGCGGCATTTTCGGTTTACTTAGAAGCGTGGTGTCATACCATACTGGCAGATGAAACCGAAAAAGGGCAATGGGGACTACTGACACTATTGGATGCGGTTGAACACCTTGAACGAGACTTTGAGAAACTCATAGAAAGTCTGAATAAACTGTCTGGTAATACCGCGTTGGTTGAACAATTGTCTTTTATTGCGTCTATTTACACTGACTACCAAGTCGCATTGGGGGGATTGCGTGCCAGTTTAGAACGCTGGATTGCCGTATTTGTCGGCTGGCAACCGGGGATGCAAGTCAATCCGCTCCCCCAAGATTTTGTGCCAGTTTGCTTCGCGCTTGAAAAACAACTCGCGGCGAAATGTTCGCCTTTTGACAACTTACAGCAAAGAGTAAAGCCTTTATATCAAGATTGGTACGCCAACTATGGTCAAAATTTTGTGCAACAAATACGATTTCAGGTGACCTCGGAACTGCCAACACGCCGCTTAGTGATACAGTTGCGGTTTTTCGACAGCCTACTGACACACTCAGACACGTTAACGGATTCCTTTCGTGAGGCTTTGGATCGATATCAAGAAGTCATCTTTCAATGGCCGGCCGAAGATTGGGTGGCCGCTGAAAATGTGCCCAGTCCAGCAACTTCATTACGTCTTGGCCAATTTTCTCGCCATGCCTATAGAGACGTGAACCAAGCGATTAATGAAGATGATCCGTTTGTGATCGCAGCGCTTTCAATCAGTCGGCCGTCTCAACTTGCCAACCTATTTCGATTTGAGCAAAATAGCCCTGCTATTTATAGCTGGCCTGAAGAAGCCAACGCAGCGCGTATTGCTCACAAAATACGATTAATGCTCAATCGTCAACCAGTGCCTTTTTCGGCCAAGGTTGTCAGCTTTTTGCGTGACGCAACGCTGCTACACGGTTTTATGTCTGATCTTGCCGAGAACAGACTCACGATTCAAGGGCTGAAAATCATGCTCAACCGCGCCGAGCAAGTTTATGAGATAGGTGTCACCAGTCCCCAACGTCCTGATATAAAACTGTTTGAAGAGGTTGTTCGCCAAGTCGTTGCATTAGGCGTTTCCTTAAATGGGCAATTGCTGCCACCGCCTTCTGAGAATTGGGTTGTCGCGCCTGAAGATGCGGTCAGAATGGTAGAACAAAATCCGTTGGCAAAAGCGGTCAGTGAATCGCCAGCGTGGGCAATGTGGCAAGATGTGATTATGGGTTTGAGTTTGGAATACTCGCAGACGCATTAAATTTAAGGGGGGAGCGAAAAGGGGAAAGGAACTTGAATACGGGAGCGTTCCTATTTGGTCAATGATTTAACAAGCCCCTTCACCCAGGGCGCTGCCCTGGGCTTTAATAAAGCGCCCTTTCAGGGCTGAGCGAGTAGTTACCATCATTCCACATTTTTCGGATAAATACCGTCATAAATCAATGAATTAAAAAGTG
>QNER01000669.1 GCA_003646175.1 Candidatus Parabeggiatoa sp. nov. 1 | reverse complement strand
TTTACTGAGTAATACAGCAAGGGTAGCCTCTCATCCCTATAAATAACATAATTGTAATTCCTAATACCTTGGAATCCTTCCTATTGGCCTAATTGCTTAGGTTTCTAAGAAAACGTGTCGCACTATAAGGTAATAGCTTGGGGTGCGGCTAAAGCCGTCAAATGCTCAAGTTTTTTTTCACTCTTGTCATTTTGAGCAAGGCTCAAGAAATCTGGTTGCCGACGTTTTAGTACATCTTTCTTCCAAAGAGCATGAAAATAGGGTGAAAAAAAACCGAGCAAACCCAACAGATACCGCCCAGTAATAGCCAATTTTATCTTGGAGCGATCCCCTTTTCGCTATCCCCCATCCACTGCCAACTTATCCACACCGCCACCCCACAAATCAAAGCAGCCCATAAATAACTTATCTGCGCGCCTGCATTTTCCCAAGTATAACCACTGACTAAACTCCCCACCGCACCACCGGCACCAAAGCTTAAACTGCTATACAATGCCTGCGCTCTGCCTAAATGATGATCGGCAAAATGTTGACAAACCAATTGTATTGCCACGCCATGATACATCCCATAACTGGCAGCGTGCAGTAATTGAGCAAACAGTAATACCGGCAACGATTCAACGTAGTTGCCAATCAAAAGCCATCGCCCACCCGTTATGCCTAAACTAATTATCAATAAACGGCTTAAACGATAACGCCTCAACCAACGGTGCATCACCAAAAAAACACCGACTTCTGCCAGCACGCCCAGCGCCCATAGTTGCCCAATCAAATCGCGGGAATAGCCATAGTCTTCAAGATAAATTGAATAAAAGATGTAATAAGGACCATGGCTGGCTTGCATTAAAAAACAGACTAAAAACAACGCGATAACTTCAGGACGTTTGAGGACTTCAAAAAACGATTCCGCGGCCAGAGACGATTGCACTATCGTTTTTTCGGGCACTAACAAGCTCATCAACCAAATACTGGTAAACAAGCCGAGTAACAAAGTTGGCAACCAAGTTATACTGATGTATTTAAATAACCAACCGAATAGTGCTACTGTAATAATAAAACCGATTGAACCCCAGAGACGGATATGGCTGTAGCGGTGAGCTTGTGTCCCCAAATGGGCAATGGTTGTGGCTTCAAACTGGGGTAAAGCGGCATTCCAAAAAAAGCTAAACACACCCATCACTAAAGCCAGCCAAAGGTAACTATGTCCCGCAAACACGCCTAAAAAGCATAGCACTGTAAGCAATGTGGTTACACGCACCAAACCGATATGTCTCCCAGTATGATCCGCAATCCAACCCCAAATATTCGGCGCAATGATTTTGGTTGCCATAATAATGGCTATCAATTCACCAATGGCTTGGGCATCAAAACCTAACGCTTGCAAATACAAGCTCCAATAGGGCATGAATGCGCCTAAACTGCCAAAGTAGAACAGATAAAATGCAGATAAACGCCCATAAGGTACCGTATTCATAAAGTCGCAATCATTTTATACGGATGCTATCCCTCGAAGGGATAGTATCCGTTTTAAGGTAACTCCCAAATTGGGAGGTTCGATTTTTTCCCCAGGTTGCACCTGGGGCTATTCACTTCGGGGTTGATAAAAGTGATTTATAATTTTTGTAACTACTCAGCCCTGAAAGGGCGCTTTATTAAAGCCTAGGGCAGCGCCCTAGGAACAACAATAACAACGAACAAGCCCTGAAGGTAATGGCACGCACGATAGGAATTAATTAAGTTCCAGGTAGTTACACTGGCTATATTAATTCGCCCCGTTGGGGCTTTAAAACCTAGCACCGAAGGTGCGTATTAATTAAGTTCCAGGTAGTTACACTGGCTATATTAATTTCGCACCTTCGGTGCTTTAAAACTTAGCCCCAACGGGGCGTATTATCTACGCCCGTGGCAACGCCCCTGGAACTATCGTGCGTGCATTTTTTGGGAGCTACCTAACATGACAAAACAACCTCAGACTTTTGGAGGAATCAAAGGAGTACGGGATTGAACATCTAAATTTTGGGCACGATGGCGCAAAATATGATCCATCAATACTAACGCTAACATCGCTTCTGCTATTGGCGTAGCCCGAATACCCACACAAGGATCATGGCGCCCGGCGGTTACCACTTCCGTCGGTTGTCCATCAATATCAACGCTGCGTCCCGGTAAACGTAAACTGGAAGTCGGTTTCAGGGTAATACTGACAATAATATCTTGTCCCGTCGAAATGCCCCCTAAAATGCCGCCGGCATGGTTACTCAAAAAACCTGCCGGTGTCATTTCATCACGGTGTTCGGTGCCCTTTTGCGAAACACAGGCAACCCCATCACCGATTTCTACCGCTTTAACCGCATTAATACCCATCATTGCGTATGCAATCTCAGCATCGAGTTTATCAAACACCGGCTCTCCTAAACCCACCGGCACACCGCTTGCTATCACAGTAACACGCGCCCCAGCGGAATTACCTGCTTTGCGTAAATCATCCATATAGGTTTCTAACTCAGACACTTGAGAGGCATTGGGACAAAAAAACGGATTGCGATTAATGGTTTCCCAATCAAAATCATCCAGATTGATTGGCAGACTGCCTAGTTGCGCCAAATAGCCGCGTACTTGTATACCATAGCGCACTTTAAGATACTTTTTTGCAATCGCACCCGCTGCAACGCGGACAGCCGTTTCACGCGCCGAAGATCGCCCACCTCCACGATAATCACGAATACCGTATTTTTGTTGATAAGTATAATCAGCATGTCCGGGACGAAATTGATCCTTAATTTTGCTGTAATCTTTAGAACGCTGATCAGTATTTTCAATCTGCAACCCAATAGAACAACCGGTTGTTTTTCCATCAAAAACGCCCGAAAGAATTTTAACGACATCATCTTCACGACGTTGTGTCGTATGTCGAGACGTACCGGGTTTACGCCGATCCAAATCTACTTGCAAATCCTCGGCTGCTAATGCCAAACCAGGGGGGCAGCCATCCACAATGCCACCGATAGCTGGGCCGTGACTTTCTCCAAAGGTGGTGACGGTAAAGAGTTTTCCGAACGTGTTTCCTGACATAGTGTTTTTCCATTTGTGTTAAGTCAAACCTGATAGGAGATTACCAGGAACGCTAGGCGAATTAGATTACCAGGAGCGTTTTCGTACAAGGTTCGCCTTGTACTCCTGAAAATCGCCATTTTTTCGTACAAGATTTGTTCGCCTTATATTTTTTTTATTTGTATGACAACATAGTTATCCGTAATTTTCCGGATGCTATACCTCGATGGGATAGTATCCGTTAACTTCATTACTTTAAAACAATCGGGAAATCCGGCACTGTGTCCGGCTTAGATGTCGTAGGCGTTTGGCTGCCATTGGTGAGGACTTTGACGCGCTCCGATAAATATAAGTCAAGTTCATTAATCGTAATCGCGCCATCTTTGGTGTAATCGGCTTGTCCACCTAAACCTTCAATCAAGGCTTCGGTAAATGCGCCATTTTGCCAACGCCATGATTCTTGAGAGGTTTGTTTGCCGGTGGCGGCGGTGAATACCACGATACCATTTTCAGCACTGGATAAGTCATTGGCGATTTGATCAATATCTGCAACACCGCGCTGAGTCCCCATGATATTGCCAGAATGACAAGTGTCTATAAAAAACAATACTTTACCCGCCAACGCGGTGATGGTGTCGCGGATTTCATAATAGGGCAAAGCGGTGCGTTTGAGCCGTTTGGCCTTGAAATTGCTCGGCACAAAATAATAGCGGCCATCGGGGGCGTTGATGCCATGCCCAGCAAAAAACACCATCGCGACATCATGTTGGGTGACTTGACGCTCGATCCATTCATATATTGAGTACAACGGATACGCGAAATAAACGGATAGGGCTTTATTAATTATCACGTTATGTGCAACTTTTATAACTCATTGATTTTTCAACCGCTGAAATGAATGGCATACGATGTCCCCGAAATCGGGTATTTGTACAATCAATAACTTAGCGGAAAAATTTGCACATTGCGTTAACTTGACAATGTCACATTTTAATAACTACACCATTTGTCGTGCAAGATTCGCCTGAAACGAATGATTCATCACGCCCGGTTTCGTACCAGGTTCGCCTGAAACGAATGATAATAATCCTTATCAAAAACGAAGCACCGACAGATAAACAGCGAAGTTTATCCGTAAGTTTCTCCGTTTATTTCGCGTATCCGTTGTACTTTACTGTCAATCCTTTCTTATATACAATCCATTTTCCGGATGCTATCCCTGTGTTTCGGGATAGTATCCGTTAACTTCATTACTTTAAAACAATCGGAAAATCCGGCACCGTTCCGGCTTAGATGTCGTAGGCGTTTGACTGCCATTGGTGAGGGCTTTGACGCGCTCGGATAAATATAAGTCAAGTTCATTAATCTCCATTTTCCGGATGCTATCCCTGGTTTCGGGATAGTATCCGTTAACTTCATTACTTTAAAACAATCGGAAAATCCGGCACCGTGTCCAGCTTGGATGTTGTAGGCGTTTGACTGCCATTGGTGAGGGCTTTGACACGCTCGGATAAGTATAAGTCAAGTTCATTAATCGTAATCGCGCCATCTTTGGTGTAATCGGCTTGTCCACCTAAACCTTCAATCAAGGCTTCGGTAAATGCGCCATTTTTCCAACGCCATGATTCTTGGGAGGTTTGTTTGCCGGTAGCGGCGGTGAATACTACGATACCATTTTCAGCACTGGATAAGTCATTGGCGATTTGATCAATATCCGCGACACCGCGCTGAGTCCCCATGATATTGCCAGAATGAGAAGTATCTATAAAAAACAAGGTTTTTTCGTACAAAGTTCGCCTGAAACGAATGATATAGATATTCAGATAATTATTTTCAAAGGAGGTTCTTCTTAAAACCAATCTCACGCAAAGGCGCAAAGGTGCTAAGTCTTATTCGTCTTAGAGTCTTAGCGGCTTTGCGTGAAATTAAAAATGCTTCACAGATTGAAATTATTTTTCTGAAAATCTATAGCCGTTTTTTCGTACCAGGT
>QNER01000668.1 GCA_003646175.1 Candidatus Parabeggiatoa sp. nov. 1 | reverse complement strand
TTCAATAGAACCATAAAAATTACGTTCAAACCACACCCATGAATAGTCCAGATTGGTGACTAAAGAAACCGCGGTGCCACCTTCCTTGAGCCGAGCCGCACTCACATCGAAACGCCAAACTGCCTCTAAAACATCTTTAGCTAATCCAAACCCAAACACGTTTTCATCAAAATGACGCGCTGCGAGTAGATCAAACTCCCATTCTTCTTGATAGTTCCCGTGATATTTAAAGGCCAGACTGCTTTGTTCACTTTCAACCTTATCTGTTTCGAGATTGCGGCGCGGTAACAGAATCATCTGGACATCATCCCCGCTGTCAAATAGCCATTGCCCATAGAGCATGTCATCCCCGCTTTTATAGTCCTTGTCAATATCAGTAGGCGAAAAAGGGCTAACAATATCAAGGGGATGAAATGTCAGGCCGTGGCCCCAACTCACCGCTTGGCGGCCGGCGCGGATAACCAATTGTTCGCCTGTGTAGCCCAGATAAATACGATCTAAACGATGCACTGCGTCCAGTTTGTCACTGTGTCCCCATTCATCTGTTAACTTGAATAGGCGGTGGTTATCTTTGGGTAAACCGACAGTCGCGGTTGCCAAGCCGGCATTAGCGAGGGCATTTTGCGTTTTTGGGGTATCGCCATAAAGGGTTAAAGCTTCATAATGAATTTGACCGTCCCAATCCCCCCAATGGTTTTCGGCCTTAAGGCGAAAATCAAGGAAATTATCCAATTGCGCCTCTTCACCGTGTTGTGCATAGAGATTGTCACTTGGATAGTGGGTGGTGGCAAGATGGTATTTGATATGACCACCAAAAGACCAATCTTCGGCTGCGGCAACTGTGCTATATAAACCCAGTAAGCCGATCCAAAAGTAATTAAGCTTGAACTTCATCGCTTTCAATATGCCCATCGCGTAGCCCTATCAGACGTTTAGAGTAATCCATCACTAATTTATCATGGGTGGAAAACAGTAGAGTCACACTATGTTCTTCATTCATTGTGCGTAATAGCTGCATTAAAGCGTCAGCTGTCTGAGAATCCAAGTTGGCAGTCGGCTCGTCGGCGAGAATCAAACTGGGTTCGGAAACAATAGCGCGTGCGACTGCCACTCGTTGCTGTTGTCCGCCTGATAAATCCCCCGGACGGCGATTTTCTAATCCTGCTAGCCCGACTTCTTTGAGTATGGCGCGTGCCTTTTTCGCACGTTCTTTACTGCTAACCCCTTGTAATTGCATTACAAATTCGACATTTTCTTGGGCACTGAGAACGGGGATTAAATTATAGGCTTGAAAAACAAAGCCGATTTTATGCAGACGCATGTTTGCCAATGCGGATTTACTCATTTTGTCCACCCGTTCACCGTCGATCTCAATTTCCCCGCTAGTGGGCGTGTCCAAACCGCTGAGAAGATTAAGCAAGGTACTTTTGCCCGAACCTGAAGGCCCAGACAAGCATACAAAATCGCCTTTGGGTATATTCAAACCGACATCAACCAAGGCTGGAATGTTTACTTGGCCTTGTTGATAAGTTTTGCTTAAGTGATGGCAAGAGACTGGAATTTGTTCCATAAATGCACCGATTTTGGTAATGGGTATGATGGAGTTCTTCGCGCAGCGAAGTGCGACTCCAGACTTCGCTGCGCGAAGAACTCCAATATCACTCTTTTAGGGTACTATCCAGACACATAACATTTGAGGTTGTTATTGAAAATGGTAGTCTAAAGCGTCTACTATAGATGTTCATATAATTAATTTCACAATTCAAACAAAATTAACGGATACTATCCCTAAGAAGGGATAGCATCCGTAAAGTTTAACGGATACTATCCCTAAGAAGGGATAGCATCCGTAAAGTTATCTGAAAAACTATAGATAAGTCATTGGTTTACGTTGATAATCGCTGTCGGCCTTCGGTTTTCCGTCCGTTTCTGGGTAATAAATATCTTCTTATTTTTCTTTTGTTAATTCTGTGGCTCATTTCATGTTGTTTCTCTCAAATAGAAATCTTTAATGATACGATAACTTTTTCTTGTGTACACTGCAACGGCAAAGGAACATATTTAGTCTGTTTATACCTCAAATCCGTTGCATTCCCAGGAACACACAACCCTTGAGCGACACCTATCAAAATCCGTTATACCCCAAATCGGTTGTACTCAGTATATAAGTGGTGGGTGAGTTTGAACATTGAATCTGGAGATAAGTGATAAAACTATGAAAAACGCAACCTATAAGGCACTTGTTGTTGAAGAAACCAGCAATAAGGTATTTACAAAGCACATTAATGATGTTGCTATTAAAGATTTGCCGGCTGGCGATGTGCTTGTGCGAGTGAAATATTCGTCTTTAAATTATAAAGATGCGCTTTCAGCTAATGGAAATAGAGCCGTAACAAAAAATTATCCCCATGTACCGGGCATTGATGCGGCTGGAATAGTCGAACAGAGTGCGAAGGCGGACTTTCACGAAGGGGAGCAAGTTATTGTCACCAGTTATGATCTGGGCATGAATACATCCGGGGGGTTTGGCCAATATATTCGAGTGCCAGCAAGCTGGGTGGTAAAACGGCCTCCGAGTCTCAGCATGAAAGAAAGCATGATATTTGGAACGGCCGGTTTTACAGCCGGCCTGTCAGTGCATAAGTTAACGGCAACTATCAAACCAGAGCATGGTGAAATCTTAGTCACAGGGGCAACTGGTGGTGTGGGCTGCATTGCTGTCGGGATTTTATCAAAGCTCGGTTATTCCGTCACTGCCGTTTCTGGAAAAGCGGACGCTGGGGGATTGCTAAAGACGCTTGGGGTTAAGGAAATCATCAGCAGACAGGCATTTCTTGAAGGAGCAAATCGCCCACTTTTAAAAGCATCTTGGGCGGGTGTCGTTGACACTGTCGGTGGTGAACTATTGGCAACGGCTATTAAATCAACCAAACCGCTTGGTATTGTGACTTGCTGTGGAAATGTAGCCTCACCAGAATTACCCATAAACGTTTTTCCATTTATTTTGAGGGGGGTGACGCTTGTGGGGATTGATTCACAAAACTGCGATAAGACAATACGAGAACAGATTTGGGCAAAGCTTGCGACTGATTGGAAGTTTGCCGCTTTGGACAATATTCATAAAGAAATTTCTTTAGTTGAATTACCGGATGAGATTGAGAGGATTCTAGCAGGACAGCAGAAAGGCAGAATTGTAGTGAACTTGGATTTGTAAGGATTGCTTCAAGAAATAGGTTGAATAACGTCACAAACTGAATTTATTCTGTCATTTTGAATTTCGTCAGAAACATTAACTTGACAATGTCATATTATCAGGAGTACAAGGCGAACTTTGTACGAAAAACGGCCGAAGATTAAATTAAAAATCTTTGTACAGGACAAAAAATGTGTTCAAATCGTGATGCTATCGCTTTTTTTTGCGATAGTATCACTAAAATTAGATGTTTAAGTTTTTTGTAAACCGTTGATTTCCAAATCAATATTATTTTTTTTGCAATAACTACAAGGATTATATATAAGAAAGGAGGTACTTGCAAAGCTCCAAAATCTTTGGGAATTGAGAATTGGGAAGCTTTAATAATACGCACCGAAGGGGCTAGTACGTTGTCAAGAAACTTTTGTCGGGTGATATTTTTATTTTTTGAATAATATTCTTATGGTTAGCGAACTTTCAACCCGACAAAACAAAATTGACAGTGTACTAGCCCCATCGGGGCTAATATAGGGAGGGGCAACGCCCTGGATTACAGCCCATGTCTTTTGTTGTATTCATATCCCACGTCATTCGCGGTATTATCCCATTTTTTTTGAAATTTTCTGAAGATCCTTAGCGCCACCATTTACCGAGCATGACACACAACTGCCTGGGATTTTGCCCTTTAAAACATTACGCCTCAATTCCCCAAAATTGTTTTTCCAAATTTCCTCAAAGTTGTCTTCAAACACGTTTCCCAAACTTTCTTCTGTCCAATGAGTACAAGGCGCTACCGTTCCATCCATTCTAACCATAACTTGGAACCAAGGGTAAGGACATGCGAATTTGTAATCACTCTCAACTTCTTCAGTGAACTCTGATGGAATAGGAGCCGGCGCATCCAAAAACATTCCCTTTTGTTTTGCTAAACTCCGCGCCTCTTCAAGCTTAGCATTCGCCAATTCGGCATGATTAAAAAGTGTTTGCGCCCCAAAATCGATAACCGCTTCAGGAAAATAATCCATATGCCGTGCGTGTACCACGTTAACGCCCATTTCGCTGGCGAAATTAATCAGTTCGGGAAGTTCTTCAATGTTTTCCTTCATCAGGGTAACATTGAAACGTAAGGCTGGTTTTTCCAGAGCATTTTTGCTCTTATATTCGTTCAGATTATTGAGATTCTTGATTAAAACATTGAATCCATTAGCTTTCCCCCCCCCGATTTTCTCCCCCGTACTTCTTATGCTGTTGTAAGTTTTTTCAACGGGGCTATCTAAGGAAACGATGAGTTCGCTTAACTGCAATCGACAAATCATCTCGATTTTCTCCCTATTCAGAAGTTGCCCATTTGTTACGGCTACCGAATACGGAACTTTGTACTTCTTAACCAATGAGAGAGCCAATTCAAAATTTTTCGACATCAATGGCTCAAACGCACAAGACAGGTAAATGAGTTTGGTTTTAGGAAAAAGCTGTTCGGCAATTCTTTCTATCTGTTCAGGAGAAAAGCGAACCGTTTTGGTTCGCTTCGCGCCAGAAAGATAACACATCTTGCATTTTAAGTTGCAGGCATTTGTTATATCCAAGCGCAATACGATGGCTCTAGCCCCTAACATTTGAAGCGTTGAAGCTGCAAATGTTTTCATTCGCCAATTCTTCAACAATTTGTAATAGGCAAAATACATCAATCGCATTTAATCACCTCATATATTTGTAGAAAACATCCAGTTCCTAGTACAGCAATCACTAAGTTCGCATAAGACTTTTTTAGATTGCTTTGCCCCTGAAAGGGGCTGACATACCAGCCTAGGGCAACGCCCTAGGATTTATGGGTTTAGAATTTCAGCCC
>QNER01000667.1 GCA_003646175.1 Candidatus Parabeggiatoa sp. nov. 1 | reverse complement strand
TCGTGACAAAATGGTTAACCCCAAATCCATAGATAACATGCTAGTTGGTTTTTACCAAAAAGCGAAACAGTATGACAAAGCCGTAAGATTACTTGAAAACTTCAGACAAACGGCTAGTACTGCCCAAAAATTTCAATTGCTTTGGCAAATTGCCTATTGTGAAACAAAACAGGAGAATTATTCACGCGCTGAACAACATTGGAAAGAAATACTTCAAAAGGAACCTGAAAATATTCAAGCAAAAAGCAACTTATCTATTTGCTTTTCTAAACAGGATCGTCTTGAGGAAGCTGAAAAAATTCTAAACCCAATTATCAAGGTTTCTTCTGAATCAAAAACGATGGATTTGTACGAACCGGTCAAACGTGCTAAAACCGGAAAATCAGAACAAGGCGATGAAATCATCATCCAAATGAGATTATTAGAATTTGAATTTTCTAGTGAAATCAGTAACTTTGCAAAATTCTTTTTAGCACGTTGTAACTTTCGAGGCATTGAGCCAGAAAGAGTAGGCATGGATGATGCAGGACAAAAAAGTTATAAAGGCTCGTTAAAAGACGCACATTATGATTTGGAACGACTAGAAGACTTTGCCAAACAACAGGGTACTCGTCGTCCTTCAGAACGTGCGGATTATTATCTAACTGCCGCAAAGATAGAAGAAAAAGAGAAATCCAATCAATTTTATCAATATCTTTGTCGAAGTTTTGCATCAAAAGGTGATGCTGCTGTTAGAGAAAAAAAACACTTAGATGTGGCTCGTGAATTCTATTGCGAATCAGTAAGCGTTTATGATGGTTACCAAAAGCCACGTCAAAGTTACGAAAGCTACGATGAACAAGATGCCGTCAATGCACTTTGCCGTTTTCTATACTCTTACTTAGGACGAGATGCAATTCCAACGTTTCTTCCCAAACGGGAATATGATAAGAAGAAAACTGTTTTAAAACATCAACTTCAATACATTGATACCACAATCAAGGAAGTAATAACACAACATTCCCAAAAGAAAACTGTTTTTGATGCGATTGTTTATTTAATATTTCGTAGCAACTATGCTGGTAATCGTATTTTGAACAGTTTATTTAATCAATTAGCCTTGCGAGAAAAATCGATCCAATATTTAAAAGAGAAAGGCATATTGGTTACGGTTTTGGACGATCTACGAGATTTTGCTGCCTTATGGAAGGAATTACGACGCAAGATTTCTGATGAAAAAGATGCTCTTGCAAGGGAATTTGAATTCATTGGTAGAGTTGAATTAACTACTACTTCACTTGAAGATCGTATTGAAAGAGTTAAAAAACTTATTCTTCGTCCATTTTTTGAATTGGATCAAGAACGTGTTAGAAAGCTTCAACAACTTTTTGAAGTTGGGTGCGATTTGTGCAAAAAAACCTCGTTTGAGGATCAGGAACGACTTTGTCAAGACATCAACAATCGGTGCCAAAATTTACTCAACAAAGAAACTGAAGAAAACCCCACTCAACTCTCTGTTGAAGAAATATACCCAGTCATACAAATTATTCAATATAAAGTTAATAGTAAGTTAGAACAACTTTATCAACACTCTGCGCCTCAAATTTCGATTCGTTTGGCTATGGAATCATATACCTTGGATGATAATCAACAGATTGAAATCCAAGTAGTCGTCAGCAACAAAATTGGGTGTAGTCCAGCAGAATCATTAGAATTATTCGTTCCGGAAAACGAAGAAACCCCTTTTTCTCTTCAGAAAGAGATTGGATTGGACGGTTCTTTAAGAGGGGGAGAACAACAAATTTTGAGAGTCCCACTCTACGTTTCTGAACAAGCCATATACTCAGAAACATTTTCGTTATCTGTCTACGCAAAATACGCGACTCGCTCAAAAGACATTACTGAAACGCCGGCTGAAAATTTTTCTATTCGACTTGACTCATATCAAGCGTTTGAAGAAATTGAAAATCCTTATGCCACTTATGCTGAAGGAGGCATTGTTGGTGAAAAAGAGATGTTTTATGGTCGTGGGGAATTCATCAACAACGTTGCTAATGCGCTTCAAACGTCTAGCACTCAAAGTAAGTGTGTAGTCATATTCGGGCAAAAGAGAGCTGGTAAATCGTCTATTCTTGAGCATTTAAAACGCAAGTTACAAGAACAAAATAATAATTTTATCCTAGAGTTGGATATGGGATCAATTATTGACGGAAAAAGTTCAGAAGAGGAACAAAATTCGGAACAAAAATCGGACAGTTCAAAGCTATATAAAAATATTCTTTGGAGTATCTTAACTAAACTTAAATATGTCATTGAAGACAAAGAAGATGACGGGTTTCCTGCATTGGGCCTAAGTTTTCCACACTATAAGGACTTTTATCAACATCCAAGTTCATTAATATGCTTTAAAGATACTTTTGATGCTTACAAACGCAAAAGTACTAAATTGGACAAATGGCAGAACTCACATGTAGTTCTCTCAATTGATGAGTTTTCATATATTCATGAACAAATTATTAAAGGCAGGGTACCTGATTCATTCATGAAGAATTGGAAATCTTTATTGAAAGAAAATTATTTCAGCGCAGTACTCGTGGGCCAAGATGTGATGCCAAAATTTAAACAACAATTTCCTAATGAATTTGGCACCACTCAAGATGAACGTGTGAGCTATTTGAGAGAAGAAGATGCTAGACAGTTAATTGACGAGCCTATTCGTATTGGCGGACGGGAAGGAGAAAGCCGCTATCGGGAAAAAGCGATTGATCTCATTTATGAGTTAACAGCAGGTAGTCCATTTTATATTCAGATTATTTGTAACCGTTTAGTGGAATATATGAATCGCAAACGGGCAAGACTTGTTACTGATTCAGATGTCAAGCAAGTTAAAAATGAGTTGCTCAGAGGTGTCAATGCACTTAGCCTTGACAAATTTGACAATTTAATCAATTCTGGTGATACTTCAGAAGATGCTATCAAAGACGAAGATGCACTCGATGTGTTGATCGAAATTGCTAAAAATGGGCAAACTGGACCTTGTAATCGTAACAGTATTATCTGTGAAACTGATACACCCATTAACAATATCTTAGATGATTTGGTAAAGCGCGATATTGTCGAATGCCAAAGTATGCAATATTACCAAATTAGAGTAGATCTTTTTAAGGAGTGGCTAATTACAAACAGATGAGAGAACTATGATGTCTACAGATTATCAAAATCCCTTTGCTGATTACTGCAATATTATCAGCGGAAACCGTTTTATCGGTCGTATTGATAGCCTGAAAGTGATTGAAAGTCGAGTTATTCGTCCACAAGAGGCTGGCAATCTTGCCATTATAGGTGAACCTGGTATTGGTAAAAGTAGTCTTGTTCATAAAGCTATTATTGAACGTCGAGAAGAACTAATAGCTAAAAGATTCTTACCCCTCTGGATCAATTTGGCAAACTTTGATAACTCTTCGCTGTTTTTTCGTTATTTGGTAACCAGTTGTTATGATGAACTTGATGAACTTTATTGGCTGAACAAATCCATTATACGTGCAAAGGAACGTGCGTTAGAAGATGAACTGTCTTGGAACGAGGGTTATGGAAGAATTCAACGTTTTTTTCAAAAGATTCGGCAATCAGATAGACGAATCTTATTTATCCTAGACGAATTTGATCATGCTCGTATTTTATTTAAAGGTGATATTTCTGGTTTTCAAGGATTACGGGAATTATCTTATCGTCCCGAATGGCGTGTGACTTTTATAACGACTTCACGTCGTACCATACGGCATATCGAGTTACAAACACAGGCCATTTCTACCTTTGATGGTATTTTTCATAAGCATTATTTAGGTATGTTTGAAAAAGGCAGTACAGAAGCCTATTTTTCACGCTTATCTTCTGTAGGTATATCAATCGACTCATCTGTACGAGAACAGGTAGATTTTTATTGTGGTGGCTACCCCTACTTGTTGGAAATGTTGGGATATCAGATTGTAGAAACATTTTATGAACAACAAAAAGTCGATGTAGAACAAAGTGCCCAAATGCTGGAGGGTTCTTTTCTTGATCAATATGATCGCATGGTTGATCTGATACGTGAAGATGGTAATTTTCATAAATTGTTACAAATACTATTTGGTTGGGCAGTTGATGTTAAACAAACTGATATAGATGACTTTTTACGTTATGGCTTACTTCAAGTCAATGAACAAGGTACATATCAAGCATTTTCTATGCATTTTCAAACTTATTTGAAACTGATAGAACGTCAAGTCGATTTAAAAGATGTGTTGCGTGACATGGAACTGGCTATACGGCATTTAATCACTAAAAAAATGCTAGAAAAGTATGGAAACAATTGGATTGTAAAATTGGAGCAAACCGATTCCAAAGCAAAGATCATTTTTGACAGATGTCGCAGATATAAACAAAACTTTAGGAGTCGCACTTCTTCACTTAACTTGCTTGATTTTGCTTATCTAAAGGACTTGTTTGTTCTTATTTTAATTCAAAATGAATGGGAAAACATTTTTAAGCCGATTTTAGGACAAAATAAACCATACTGGCTTCAACGAAGCCAATTTTTATCTAAAATCAGAAATTCATTGGCACACCACTATGATCAAGCATTATATGAGTATGAACGTCAAATTGCAGAAGGATATTGCAAAGAAATATTAGAATTGATTCATAATAACAGCCAAAGTGGAACCCCGTAGAGTCAATGTAGCTATCGGTGAAAAGTGTGAAAAGTTCTATGCTCTATGCAAAACCTCGTTTCGCTAATCACTTGGGCAGCGGTTTCTTTGCCGTATTCACCGCTGTCTCTAAGAAAGTCATAAATATTCACCAAACCCTGCCCCGATAATACCCGTTCAAAACCAACCTTCGCGCCAAATTTTTTGCGCGAAAAGCTGTTGGCGGGGGGGGTATGGATATTTCCGCTCTCCTGCACTAGTACAGCAAACACTAAGTTCGTATAACATTAGAGTTGTCCGGAAATAAGCCTGACGCTGCTTTGCCCCTGAAAGGGGCTGACATACTAGCCTAGGGCAACGCCCTAGGATATCATTC
>QNER01000666.1 GCA_003646175.1 Candidatus Parabeggiatoa sp. nov. 1 | reverse complement strand
GGTATCAACACACTGACGGTATTATCAAGTTCGTCAATCAGTTTGAGAATCATTTTATATTGAGTTTCAAATGCCGTTTCCAACTTTTTTTGACTTTTCTCATTTTTTAGCCATGCTTCACACTTGGTAATCACAAATAACAGGAGATGGTTTTGCTGATTATTTTTTGTCAGTATGGGTTGCAACAGCTGATAAATTTGTGCGGGATCATTTTTTTGTTCCAACAGCAACTCATCACCTTCTACAAGGGCGGAACCATCTATAACATTAACAATAACAATAGCTTGTTCTAATCTCTGTTTAAACTCATCAAAATCCTGATTGCCCGGCTCAGCGCGTATAATCCCACCGGCAATATCACAAAACACCAAATCCAGTTCTTTTTTACCCTTGAACAAGATTTCAAATGGGCGTTCAATGATACCTGCCGTACCCTTCAGAAGAGAACCGGTTGGGGTAAAAGTGGGTTGTGCAATGATGGTACTTAGCTTTTGATAAGCCTCTTGAAGATCGAGTTGTGTATCTTTGCTTGCAGCGAGTTTAAAACCAAATTGGTTCTCAAAACGTGACAATTCATGGTACATGGTGGCAAGTAGCGTGGTTTTACCCACACCATCTAGCCCCACCATTATCATAACAGTCCGATTTGGCATTTTGTCCTTTCCCCTTTTCGCTATCCCCTTAACTATAGACGTTCATAGGATAAAACCTTCAAGGTTTCCAAAACCTTGAAGGTTTCTAACTGATATTTAGGGCAAAACCTTGAAGGTTTCTTTGGGAAATGACACTCCGACACTCCCTTTCCCCTTTCCCCTTTCCCCTTAATTATAGACGTTCATAGGATAAAACCTTCAAGGTTTCCAAAACCTTGAAGGTTTCTAACTGATATTTAGGGCAAAACCTTGAAGGTTTCCAAAACCTTGAAGGTTTCTAACTGATACTTTCCCCTTTCCCCTTAGCTAGGAAATTCCTCCTGTATTTGCTTGGCACACTTGAAGGCATCATCAAGGGCATTTCGCCACTGTCGGCGTAAAGCAATCTCTTTGTTAAAACGACTCAATTCAGCTTCCCACAATTGCTCGCGAATCGGATCAAGGAAACTTTTCCATTCTTCTTTAATCCCCTTGGCTCTCACAAGGCGATCTTTCACTTCTTCAACCAGTGCTAAAATGGCATTAGCCGGATCAGCTTGCATTTTTTCACTGAATTTCTTTCGGAGTTGGTAAATAGTCTGCTGATAATGACTATCTAAACCTCTGGCAATTTCTTCCGATTTTTCGGTAAAATTATCCCGTGTCGCATCGTTAGGCACAATGTCATCCACCGGCTCACTACTATAAGTGCTTAATAAGCCCATTTCCTCACGAACACGGTAATGAAAATGGCTATGGTAAGAAAAGTTAAATTTATGGATGTAGTCAAACGTCTTGTAGATATTAGGATGCTCGCTTTTATCCAACAAGGCTTGAAATTCCAGTATGATAGTCCGTGGTTCGATATTGCTATCCAGCGTTTGTGGCAGCATTGTTTGCAACGCCTTGGGAAAAATACGCTCTAAGACTTGCCGGAGTGTCTCATCTATCTTAATTTGCAAGTATTCATCCAACTGGGTAGCCAGAAATTCAGTGAGATGGGCGCGTAAATAATTCAATTCTTCACCTACCACGCCTTTCCAACCACTGTATTCCAAGTATTGATCGGCGAGTTCCTCTTGACTGGGAATGGGCGCAGATTGTCTGGCTAACTCGCAAATTTCTTCGACCTTTTGCTTAAACTCCTCGCTAATATCCAACTCGTTTTGGACTTCCAAAACCAACTTTTCAAGCCCTCTCGTCAAGTCTCGGACGAATTTGTCCGATAAAGTCCGATATCGTCTTTCCCGGCTTAAGTCCGCATTGCTTGTATTAAAGGAACTCAGCGCTGGCGTAAAAACCGGTGTCAGTATTTTCAAGATGTTTTCCATCTTGTCCGCTAACGCTTTGACGTACTCATGATCGGTGCTTTCCAAATTTTCCTCAATGTGTTTAAGGATAACTGAAAACACTTTTTCTTCAACTTCGGTAGCATCGCTGCAATTCGCTGTCAGAATACGGGGCTTGCTGTAGGTTTCGGGTGGCTGGTTCTTCAACAGTTCTACCTGTTTTTTGTTAGAGCCATCATTCTTTTCATTCAGCACGATAAATAACCGATGAGCAAGCTCAACTTCTCTCACCGCTTTATCCACTAAATCAAACACACTGTAATCTGCTTGTTCCCAATCGGTGCCGAGCACATCGGGAGACTTGACAAATATCATCGCGTCAACTTCATGTTCAAGCGACGCAACCAATTTTTGTTCATGTCCTTGAGCCGCTTCAAGCCCGGGCAAATCCACCAAACATAAGCCTGTCACATCATGGTTAGGAAATTTGGTGTAAATATTAGCGGTGCTGACAGCCAGATATCGTGTGCGCCCTTTACCTTGCGTCACATAGTCGATAATTTCATCAAGCTCCAGTAATTTCGGGGGCTTGGACAGTAATTCCGTAAATGACGAAAAAGCCTTATGAATAAACTTCAGTTTTTCATAAACCGCTTTGTCTAAATTTCTGTCATCACTTCGGCTATTACCCAGCTCCGGTAAGGACTCACCAAAGCGTTTCAGTGAGAATGGCTTAGGCAGATTCAACTTATCAAAATAGTCATAGAGAATTTCTTTGAGAAATTCCTCCTTAGAGTAAAACTCTATTTTAGCGTAGGGGCTGTCTTCTGAGTGATAAATCTTGCTTTTTGCCCCCGTGCAAGGCAGTTCATCAGACGTGGGTATTTCCTTGTTTTTTAGCCCCGATATTTTTTGAAGCAGTGTGCTCTTACCTTGCCGCGCTTTACCGGCGACACCAATATTAATCGTTTCCTTGCTAAACCGTTTAGTCAGGCTCACAATGGATGCATTTAACTGCGCCACTTCTTCTTCAAATCCACTGATTTGTTTGGAAATTCTCGCAGTAAGAGTGACAATATCTTGGGGAATCTCATCAGCATCTTCCAGCGTTTCAGCAGCCATTTGCTGTAGGCTATCCAGATGCATTTCAAGCTCGGCGAGTCCATTATGGACTTTTTCAAGCATGAGCACTTTTTTGTGCCGTTTCTCTAACACTTCGGCGATAACCGATCTAACTGTCATAATAATTCCTTATATTAATCTAAAGTACAACGAATCCCAGAAATAAACGAATTGAACACAAGTATGTAGTAAACAAAAGTTTTTTTAATAATTTAATTTAAAAGTTTTTTTTAATAATTTGTTTGGTAGTGTTCCAATGGGTAGTGGTGGCAGTTTGGAGAATTTTTTACCCTGACGAAGTTGGGGCACTACCAAAAAACGCAAATTGTGCCAGTGCTTCGTGACGTTTCAATCGTCGGGGTTAAATCCTTGGTAGTTCTGTAAAAGTAGTGATGGTGGTGTTCAAACGGATACTATCCCGGCAAGGGATAGCATCCGTCAACTCACTACATGTTTAGGACTACCAAATCCTTTTCTCGTCAATCCTTTATTATATACAATCCTTGTAGTTTTTGGTTTTTAGTGGCGACATTTTTCGGTAATAAAAGTTGAAAGTACAACGGATTGACGGATTTAACAGATTTATTTATTATTTCTGGTTCAGTACTTAGCTGATAAAAACTTTTCAAAAAACATATCAGTTTAGTACAACGAATCCCAGAAATAAACTTATTTTTGTATGGAAGTATCGATTTTTTGCCGTTGCGTGGTTCTAAAACGTTGTGTGCTTAACACCGATTAGTTGAGTACAACTAATACCATGAAATCAACAAATTAGACTGTTTGAGGTTATTTTGAAAATAGCCACAACATCTAGTACAACGGATTTGGGGTATAAACGGATTTTCAGATTCGGGGGTAGGGGCAGTGTTTAGCCATGATGATTTATTTGTGGGATGAGTTGTACTTGCGTTGAGGTGTAAAATATACCCAATGAAAAGGGCTTGCGCGGGGGATTGCCCCTACAAGATATAATGGGCATGTAGGGGCAATCCTTTATGGTTGCCCCCGATAATTTTCACATTGGAATAAATAAAAAATCCTTGCTGTTATTGCTGATTTCTCAACAAGAACAACAAGGATTAATTCAGTATAAACCTTCAAGGTTTCCAAAACCTTGAAGGTTTTCAGTAAGATAATTACGGGCAAAACTTAGCCATTTTCGGGGTTTTTTCAGGGTATGCACACACCACAAATCCACGTCGGTGCTTTTTGATGAGTTTGCTTATCTGCGACGCTTGTCCATACATGCCTCGTTCAAGTGTTGCAAACACAACAGAACGTCCCTTTTTCCGCCCTTCTTTGGGAAATTTAAACCACGCGGCTAAACCCACATCCGCTATTGTGTGTTGTACAAAGGGTTCCCAAGGCCCTAAAAGACTGGCATATTCTAGTGCGGCTATAAATTGGGCATCATATTGCTTTAACTGATATTTTAGAACGGCAATATTAGCCCAGGTATAACCTGAAACGGGCCTTTGTTGAGCGGCTTTCAAGTAATAGTCCAACGCTTGTTGACGCGCGAGTCGTTTTTCGGCAACCGTTATCAGGCCATAATGAGACGATAATACATAGTAAATATTGCCTAGAGATTCTAATAAGTTAGGATGAGAAGGCTCAAAAATTTGTGCCCAAGTGAACGTCGTGTAGGTTGCTTTCCACGTTTCTGTGGTTATGCCGGGTTTTTTCCACTGTCGCATCTCATGGTGGGCTTGTTTGGCGAATAAATCGGCTAATCCCCATGAAGCGGCAATATAAATCAGCCACAGGTTGATGCACATTAAGCCCACTACCGCAAGATTGCGTAACGTAGCGCGTGGTACCCATTGAAAATTGATGGAAATCATTGTGATAGTTTTTCAAAAAATAGGAGTCCAAACTTTAACAGTTAGAAACCTTCAAGGTTTTGGAAACCTTGAAGGTTTGGCTTTCAGTTAGAAACCTTCAAGGTTTTGGAAACCTTGAAGGTTTGGCTTTCAGTTAGAAACCTTCAAGGTTTTGGAAACCT
>QNER01000665.1 GCA_003646175.1 Candidatus Parabeggiatoa sp. nov. 1 | reverse complement strand
GTGAAAGTACTACCCTTGCCTTCTTCGCTTTGCAATTGCAATTCGCCACCGAGTAGTCTGGCTAATTGGCGGGAGATAGATAAGCCGAGCCCGGTGCCACCATAACGACGGCTGGTGGTCCCATCAACTTGCTGGAAGGCTTCAAAGATAACTTTTTGTTTATCTTTCGGAATACCAACGCCAGTATCGGCAACGCTTATCGCAAAGGTGTTGGCAGGTTCAAGCAAATTATTCCCTCTTTGCGAAAGGGCTAAGGGGAAATCTTCGGATGGACGCTGCATAGTCAACCTAATCTCTCCCTCACTCGTAAATTTAAACGCATTGGACAACAAATTGTTGATGATTTGTCTGAGCCGCTGCACGTCGGTGTTGATTACCGGTGGCAAATCGTCAGCAACCGTGATATGGAAAGCCAAGCCTTTGTCTTCAGCAACATGGCGAAATTTATGTTCCACCGTTTCTACCAAGTCAGACAACGATACCTCGTCTACATGAACTTCAATTTTGCCTGCCTCTACCTTAGATAAATCCAGAATTTCGTTGATGAGCGTGAGCAAATCCGAGCCGGCACTATGAATGGTTTTGGCATATTTTATTTGTTTATCGCTTAAGTTGCCAGTTTTGTTATCGGATAATAATTGGGCCAGAATCAGCAGACTATTTAACGGGGTACGTAGTTCATGGGACATATTAGCGAGAAATTCTGACTTGTATTTGCTCGCTAATTCTAATTCCTGAGCTTTGGTTTCAATAGCCACCTTAGCCTTTTCCATCTCGGTTTGAGTTTGTTCTAATGCCACGTTTTTTTTACGAACATCCTCTTGTTGCTGTTCCAGCGCTTTAGTGCGCTCTTCAAGTTCTTCATTCGTCTGAGTCAGTTCTTCCTGTTGGGTTTGTAATTCCTCTGACTGCGTTTGCAGTTCTTCTGACTGATTTTGCAGTTCTTCGTTTTGCTGTTGAAGTTCTGTTTGTGTCTGTTGTAATTCTTTGGCCTGCGTTCTGCTTTGCTGTAACAATTTCTGCACACGAGAACGTGATTCGGCGGTATTCACCGCTACACCAATACTTGGCATGACTTGGGTGAGAAATGCCAATTGAATGTCTGTCATGGTTTTAAAAGCAGCCAGTTCAATCACACCTTTCAACGTCCCTTCATATAAAAAGGGTTGTATGATGACATTGCTAGGCAATGCCTTGCCTAAACCAGAATGAATGTGGACGTAATAATCTTCAGGCACTTTGGTGATATGAATGGGTTTCTTTTCCAAAGCGGCTTGTCCAACCGATCCTTCACCCACCAAAAATTCACTGGTGATTCCTTTGCGATAGGTATAAGCATAACTGGCGATCAATTTTAGGCGGGCCTTTTGCTCACCTTTGGCTTCTTCCAACAGATAACAGATGCCAACTGGCATTTCTAAATAAGTAGCGAGAAAACTAATGATATTTTTTGCCAACTGAGCAAGGTTTTGCTCACCACTCATTTGCTCACTTAGTTGTGTTTGCCCGGTTTTCAGCCAATTTTGCGTCTGATTCTGGGCCGTCGCTTCTGCCAGCGTGACAGAGGCTGTTTCTAGGATATCCTTGATTTGAACAAACTCTCCTTGATATTCCACTTGAGTTTTGACGCGCTGCCCTTTAGCTAATCCTTGAGAGACTTGAACAATGTCTTCAATCACCCGCCGTAAATCAGATAGCGCTTTCTGTAGAGTCGTCTTTACTTTTACAAAGTCGCCCTGGTACTCAACCTTTGGCTCTACGCCTAAGTCACCTTTTGCTAATCCCTGGGCAATTTGAATAATGTCTTCGATGACTTGGCACTGATCCGGTAAAGCGGTTTCCAACGCATTTTTTATTTGGGCATAGTCGCCCTGGTAGGTGGCATTAGGCATAATCTGTAGGTTGCCCTTTGCTAATTCCTGAGAAATTTGAACAATGTCATCAATCACTGTCTTAACAGAATTGGCTACCGCGTAAAATGCCCGCCCGATATCACCCATTTCGTCTCTACAGGCGAGGACTTTATTTATATCCGCTCGATTGGTAATGGTTGACGTTATTTCACCGGCAACTATTTTATTAGCGATAGTGTTAATCATTCGTACCGATTTGCTAATACCGACGGAAATCAAGAAACCAAGCCAGCCACTTAATACTATTACCGTTATTATGGTAATCATGGAAGTGGTCATCGCTATGGTTCGGGTGGTTTGGGCACTTTCATACATGCCACTGGCTTTGTTCGCAGCGTAGTTTTTTAACGCTTCCATCTTGCTATTGAGCAAAGCAACCTGTTGAGCACCTTTGCCAGTGGTTATTGCAGAAGCCTTGTCCCTTTGCCCAGCTTTTCTCAAAGCAATCACTTCTTCACGAATCGGCGACCAATTTTTAAAGATTTGGATAGTTTCAGCGATTAATGCGGCACCTTCATCGCCAAGAATCCACTTTTGAACAATCGCAAATTGTTCGTCGATTTCTTGTTCATATTGGTTGACCTGCAAATGCGCAGCTTCCATCTCGGCCGTGTTGGCAGCGAAGGCCACATCCTTCATGCTGCGGTGCATCATGATAATGCCAGTGTTAGCACTGAGTACCGCCCTAGTCACTTGCAATGGGTGGTTATAAATCTGGGTGGTAAAATTCGCCAGAACATTCATCTGGATGAGACCATAGATATTGACGGCACTGCTGAGCACCACGATTAAGGCAAAAGCCAGTAGTAGTTTAGTACGAATATTGATTTTCATTGTTTGGCTCCGGTTTATCAGTTATCAGTTAACTTGACAATGTTTCAGGAGTACAAGGCGAACCTTGTGCGAAAATTTTTACGGATAGTATAGTACAACGGATACGCATAGTACAACGGATACACTTTATTCCAGGACAAAGAACAAGGACAATTGTAGGGTGGGTAAGCGGGCGGCACTATCTCAAACATTGTCTCGAATCTTAACGCCCGCTTGCCCACCATTTTTATCCATGAATTTTAATAACCACGCAGTTTTTCGTACAAGGTTCGCCTTGTACTCCTGAAAAATCTCTCTCTACAAGGTTCGCCTTGTACTCCTTTCGGGTTACGTCCGGTTTCGTACCAGGTTCGCCTTGTACTCCTGAAAAATATCGACTTTGGGAATGCGCTCTTTCACTGGTTACTGTTCGTTGATAACAGGGCTTGCATCTTAGTCCGTGATTCGGCAGTATTCACCGCTATCCCAATGTTTGGCATCACTTGCTCAAGCAGTTCCAGTTGAGTTTCCGTAAACTCATGGAAAGAACCTATTTCAATAACCCCTTTGACCGCTTTTTCATACATAAATGGCATTACGATAAGTTGCTGAGGAATAGCCTCTCCTAAACCGGATTGAATCTGAATGTAATCGGCCGGTATCTCTGTCACGATAATTTTTTGCTTTTCTAAAGCCGCTTGTCCAATCAGTCCTTCACCCAGTTTAAATTCATTTGCTATACCTTTGCGTTGAGTATAGGCATAACTGGCAATCAGTTTTAAATAGGCATTATCGCTGGTTTTTTCCCAGCCCATTTCCCCTGGTACTGATCCAATTTTCTCTTGTGCCACCCCCCTTTTTTCTTCCTTTTCAAGCAGATAGAATACGCCCACTTGTGCTTCTAAATAAGTGGTGATAAAGGTAATGATGTTTTTTGCTAACATCATCACATCTTGCTCACCGCTGATTTGTTCATTTAACTGCGTTTGCCCGGTTTTTAGCCAATTTTGGATGGTATTTTGGGCCGTGGCTTCAGCTAATTTGGTAGAAGCGGTTTCTAACGCATTTTTGATTTGGACAAAGTCGCCTCGATATTCGGCCTTCGTGGTGACATGCTGACGGCCTTCTGCCAATCCTTGTGAGACTTGAACAATGTCTTCAACCACTTGCAACAAATTGGACAAAGCGGTTTCTAACGCATTTTTGATTTGAATGAAGTTTCCGCCATATTCTGCTTTGGGTGTGACACGCAGATTGCCCACTGCTAATCCTTGTGAGACTTGAACAATGTCTTCAATCACCAAGCGCAGATTAGACAAGCCGGTTTCCAACGCCTTTTTGATTTGGATAAAGTCCCCTTTGTAGTCAGCTTGTGGTGTGACACGCAAATGACCGGTCGCTAACCCTTGAGAAACTTGGACAATATCCTCAATCACGGCCTTAAAATAATTGGCTAACGTGTCATAAGCCCGCCCGATATCGCCCATTTCATCTTGACGAATCGTGATTTGATTCATTTCTTCACGGCTTTTGACATCATCCATTTGGCCGAGGTCTCCAACCGCCATTTTGTTAGTCATTTTGGTCAGTTTTGCCAAAGGACGGGTGATGCCACGCGAGATGGAAATCCCTAGCAGTAATCCAATGATGATACTGCCAAGCGTCAAACCAATGGTTAGGGTACGCGCTTGCACCGCATTTTGTTGTGCTTCATCGGATCGCACCGCATTCAATTTATTTTCGGTCTGGATAAAGGCATAAAATTGGACACGCATCGCGTCTAGGATACGCTTGCCAGTTCCCGCTTGGATCATGGTTGACACATCAGCCGTCGTTACCGGGTTAGCGTTCATTTTTTGTCGGGCACCGATTTCCGGTTTGGCCGCTTTCTCTGTCCACTTGGCGGCCAGCGACTCGATATGATCTAATAATGCGAGGTTGTCAGAATCACCGGTTAATCGAGGGCGCAGTGCGGCAATATCGATTGCTAGTTGTGCTTGACCATTGCGGTAAGGTTCAAGAAAACTGTCTTCACCGGTGATAAGAAAGCCACGTTGCCCGGTTTCTTGGTCAACCATATCTTTGGCGATTTTGACGGTCAGGATGACACTTTTTAAGTCGCCTTTGGTCGTCAAATTGGCTTCCAGTCGATCCAGCACCCCGCGCAATTCATCCAAGATGCCCTTACCCACACCGGCTTTGAGTACTTCTTGAAGGTGTTCGACACTGACAGTAGCCTTATTAGCCTCGCGCCGTTTCGCAATGCCCGGTTTTGCGGCCTTTTGAATCCACTCGTCGTGAAGGTGGCCGATTTTTTCCAACACGGC
>QNER01000664.1 GCA_003646175.1 Candidatus Parabeggiatoa sp. nov. 1 | reverse complement strand
TCTTTAGTTTTTGAGCGATTTTCAAAATTGCAGTTAAAAACCTTCAAGGTTTTGGAAACCTTGAAGGTTTTGTCCTAATACATCAACGCAAAATCTCAAACCTAATCAAATCAAGGCTCTTTAATTTTTGAGCGATTTTCTTGCATGGCTTTTGGAGAAAATGATGGTGGATTAGCAAAGTGGCTAATCCGCCTTACCTGCTCAATACTCAGGCGTGCCAGGCTGGAATCCAAACTTTAGTTTGGTAAGCCCTGCCTTCCTTGCGTTTGGACTCCGGATGCTATCCCTTCTTAGGGATAGTATCCGTTAATTTTTAAAATCAAGGCTCTTTAGTTTTTGAGCGCTTTCATCGACGCAAAATCTCAAACCAAATCAAATCAAGGCTCTTTAGTTTTTGAGCGATTTTTTTTAATTACCCTAAAAATGGGAATGCGCCCCGGCTGGGGTGTTAAATTTCAGGTATTTTTGCTACTTTTTTTTCACCAAAAATTGTAGGGTGGGATCGCTGTCGGCAATGAACTCAATAATAAATCCTTATGTCACCGACAGCGATCCCACCATTCCCCTAGAATTCCAAAATGCCCAAAAATCGTACAGCTGAGCGATCCCACCAATCCAACCTGGGGAACAATTTGCCCCTCACATTCAGCCCTGTCTAGAAATGCGCCCATCACTCCATTTATCTAAACTGCCAAACTAAAGTTTGGACTCCTGAACTAAATTTGACGGATGCTATCCCTTCTGTTTAGGGATAGTATCCGTTTTAACCTCGCCTGCCCAAACTAAAGTTTGGACTCCGGTTGCAAAGTATAATACCAGTGAACCACAAAAAAGCGTTTTTCACCGGTTAATAGCGTATCTGACTCACCCAAGATGGGACGCAATGTGGTTGTCATTTGTAACATGGTGAGCAGCAAGATAACGTTCCAGATTGTGAAAAGGTCGCTTTTCTTACCCTCCAAACTGACTAACCCCAACGCGATATAACGAAGACCAAAATAAATACTGATAAACCAAACTAACAAATGAACCATCCCCATGAAAAAAACGGTTTGGATGGAGAACGTAAAAATAAAAGCCACTGGTACAAAACCCAACAAAAGTATCGAAGTCAATGCGATGCCACCCATCAACAAAGAAAAAATTTGGCTGGGATTGATTTTGGCACCACTGAGACAAGCAAAGATATAGAGGCTAGGGTAGCAAAGCAACGCCGATAATGTCGCACCGATCACAATTTTTAACGGCGCTGCCAACCACTGCGCATTGCCAGAAAAGCTGCCAACGATCAGGCCGTAAATCGCGTGGCAAATAATAGAAATCGCCAATAACATCAACAGTTTATTTCTAAACTGTCCCGCTTTCACCTGAGCAATCACAGATTCTGGTGCTTTCAACAACGCATCCACCAACTGCATAGTACTGGCAGATTCTGGCAACTGATAGTGCTCTTTCTCTGATGAGTGTGGTGTTTGAGTACCCGATGCCGGCATGGGCGTTTCGGGTGCGTTAGTTTTCTGAGTGTCATCATGCTCGGTTAGCGGATTGCTTGGCTTAACTGGGTGAATATCATCAATCATCATCGTACTCCTATTTGAGGTGGTTGGTTTTTTATGGGTAACAGGAGTCCAAGATTTATCTTGGAACCGCCCAAACTAAAGTTTGGACTCCTGTGTATCACTAAAAATAATGTGCCAATATCCGAAAAACCGCTTCATAAAAACTACCGTAAAACGGATCATCTCGCAAAAAACTGACTTCAAGTGTTGGTGTCCCAAAAAAGGGACGCAAGTTCCAAGATAGTTGACAACCCAGAAACATGTTGACTGCCAACCATGTAAAAACGATTTGCGTGGCTTTAAAACGGTTAGCACAAATATATTCCAATAATCTAAATAAGTGAATATTGGCAACAATCCCAGCAAAAGCAATCACTGCCACATGTAACAGCAGAACAATAGCGTGTGCGTTTTTCGCCAGCGCCGTGCCCATCGGTGGTAAGTTGTAGAGAACAAATAGTGCCAGTGGCGTAAACGAACCAAGAATGATAGCAACCAGGGTAAAACTCATAATGATCGCCAGAAAACTTTGTCGAAAGGTTATTTTGACACCCAGTAGTTGCGCTAACATGCCATTAATTGCGGCATTACCCAGCGTCGTCAAAATAATCAGCAACGGAAATTTAATGGCAACATAAAAACTTTGTAGCGGCGCACGCCACAGCCCAATTGAAGCCCCGTAGAGGCTGCTGCCCAAAATCAACAAAATCAGACAGGACTTGATTTTTTCCTTGTCAGCGTCAAGCCAAGTTGCTAACACACGAGGTTCGGCGCGGCACAATTGCTCTAAATCTATTTCTAATTGTTTTAAATAGTGACGCATTTTTTATTTAGCTTTTCAAAAAAGAGGAGTCCAAACTTTAGTTTCGACTAAAAACACTTCAAAGTTTGACAAACCTTATCGATTGTCGAATCCAACGTGGAAGTCCCGGCAGTCACACCCACGGTACGGTACGGAAAAAACCAGTCCGTCGGTAATTCTTGCTCATTCTGCACTTGCAAACAGGGCACCCCCCGCCGATGACACAGTTTGGTTAATTGTTGGAATTGGCACCGCCCACTACCACCATCGCTTCAACTTGGTTGAGTAATTCGGCTACCGCCTGTTGTCTCTCTCGTGTGGGTTTACAAATGGTGTCCACATATTTGAGATGAGCCGCCGGATTTTTTTCACCAATACGCTGAACAATGGTTTTGGCAACTGAAGGCTGTGTTGTGGTTTGACTCACCACGCCTAATAATGGATGTGAATAAGACTGCACATCGTCAGGCTTTTCTACCACCGTGTAGGTTTGTAAATCGCCGATAAGCCCTTTGACTTCGACATGCCCAGGTTTGCCAATCACAATAATAAAGTAGCCACTGTCTTGTAACGCCTGTGCTTTTTGATGAAGTCTACGCACGAGGGGACAAGTAGTGTCATGGACTTGCTCGGCATTTTGCGCCAACTGGTGTTTTTCAGTTTCGCTAACACCGTGCGCGGTGACGACAATGGCTTTAGAAAACGGTGGCACCCGCTGCGTTTCGGACACCATCGTCATGCCTCGTTGCGCGATTTCTTCTAACACCTCGGGGTTATGCACCAATTCCCCATACACAGTGACTTCTTGGGGGTTGGGAAGTTTCCGCATTAACGTCAGCGCATCCTGTACCCCAAAACACATGCCCATGGTTTTTGCTCTGATTACTTTCACGTCAAATTCTCCCTTTACGAATACAAAGTAATTTATATTGCAAAGTATAAACGATTAAATTGAATTTGTCAGTTGAAGTGATCAGGTAATTCCCAAAAATTAAAATACCACTGATGGGGCAACCATAAAGGATTGCCCCTACATTGAGCGTTTTTCATTTAACGGCCATGAATAATCTTAAATCGCGAATAGCAAATAGTGGCCTTCGTTTTTCTATTTAACGGCCATAAAATAATCTCAAATCGCGAATAGCGAATAACTGTCTTCGCATTTCATTTAAAAAATCATGTAACGAAACGGATGCTATCCCTTCTTAGGGATAGTATCCGTTAATTTTGACTTGTGAAATTAATGATATGAACATCTATAGAGGGGCAACCAGAAAGGATTGCCCATACATTGATTGAGATATTGTAGGGACAATCCGTAGCGAAAGCCCCCCTGCGCAAACCCTTTCACCAAACCTCATCATGGTATGGCACTTTCCGCTTTATGGCACAAACTGTGACATCGTCAAAGCAATGTGCGTAACATCAGTTATTTATAAAAATCCGTTTATACCCCAAATCCGTTGTACTCTCACTATATAATCGTGATGATTATCTATTACCAAACCTATTACAAATTTATAATATGAAACTCATTGTTTTACATGACTATTTTGAATCCTTAGAAGGTGGTGGCAGACTGAGTAGTCTCCTAGCTCAAGGATTATCGGCTGATTTAGGCTATGGTTTTGCTCGTGCTGGGCATCCTTTTTTAGAAGAAAGAGGAAAAGAGAAAGGGGAAAGGGGATCGGTTCAAGGAGAAAGGAGAAAGGGGGCAACAGAGGAAATGAATTTTTCTGAATCTTCGCCCCTTTTCCCGGCTCAACATGATTTACGCGCTTATAGTGCTATCCCGCTGTGGCGACAATTTAAATTAGCGCGCGCCTTTGCACAACGCACGGCTTTTTTAAATCATTATGACACCGTTATTTACAGCGGCTTTTATACACCATTAGCTGTGCGCCATCATCAACAGGGACGCAATATATTATATTGTCACACCCCGCCCCGGTTTATTTATGATCAACGCGACTTTTACTTAAAACGCTTGCCTTGGTTTTTACGTCCCGCTTTACAAGCATTTATTCATTATCTGCAACCCCGTTATGAAGACGCGATAGCGCAGATGGATTTATTAATTGCCAATTCTGAAAATGTGCGCCAACGTATTCAACACTACCTAAGCAAAGACGCAGTGATAGTGTATCCGCCCTGTGACACCGCGCGTTTTGTTTGGCAAGGACAAGGCAATTATTATTTATCAATGGGACGTTTAGATCCGTTAAAAAGAGTCGATTTAATTATTCAAGCATTTTTAAAAATGCCCCAAAAACGCCTGATTGTCGCCTCTGGTGGTGAAGAATTACAGCGATTACAAAGACTTGCTAACAATGCGCCCCATATTCGTTTTACCAATTGGCTGGATGATACGCAATTAGCGGCTTTAGTGGGCAACGCGATTGCGACGCTTTATTTGCCTAAAGATGAAGATTTTGGGATGTCGCCATTAGAATCCATGGCAGCGGGCAAACCGGTGATTGGCGTTGCTGAAGGGGGATTGTTAGAAACCGTGATAGCGGAGAAAACCGGGATTTTACTTGAGCCACCATTAAGCACGGCGGCGATTTGTGAGGCGGTAGAAATGATGACACCACGGCGGGCGTTGATGATGCGAAGGGATTGTGAAATGCAGGCACAGCGTTTTCGAGTTGAAGTGTTTTTGGAACAAATGCGTCAACATAACTGCAAGAAATAACTACAAGGATT
>QNER01000663.1 GCA_003646175.1 Candidatus Parabeggiatoa sp. nov. 1 | reverse complement strand
ATAACTCATTGAATATTAAGGACAACCAATGACGAGGATAAACTAATAAATATGAATATTAATTCGACAATGTCATCTGGACAGGAGTACAAGGCGAACCTTGTACGAAAAAAATCAATAGAAATGTTTAAATTGTCTTAATCGAGAATCTAAAATCGAGAATAGAGAATAATGAATTTTAGTGGCAAGCTTAAAGGCAAGTAAGCCCAAAATCAGAAATTCATATGGACAGGAATACAAGGCGAACCTTGTACGAAAAAATGGCCAACTCCTAAAAACAGTTCACCCACATTTCAGGACTGCCAAAAATGGGTAGTGATGGAGTTCAAAGCGAACTTTTAGAAAACGTTACTAAAAATATTATTATCAAACATCTTTCCAAACCCCATTGGGTTGACGGCAAGCGGTACCCTTTGAGCCTTCTTTTCGATTACCCCTAATGGTGGTAATGTAGTATTCCCGACAGGGGGTACTATCATCTTTGTTATAGGTTTTGGTGGATAACATCGTGTATTGAATATCAACACTTTCCCACTCTGCAAGTTCTTTGGTAGGCACGACTTCCAAAACTTGTTGTGCATAACCTTGATCTTGTTTACTCATATATTGAGCAACGGCACCGCCAAGTTTTGCTTCACCAGGCGTGGTCATCTCACACTGTTCAAAAGGCACTTCGTACAATTTCCCTATTAATATAAAGACCGCTTTTTCAATAATTTCACGAACCGCAAGATGTTTTGGATCAGATATTCTGAAACCATAGTTTATTCCACCGCCTTTTTCTAAACCGGCGTTAAAAATCCGGAATAATACACCATTAAAATCCTTTACGTGTATATCATTCTTCAAACTGAGAGCCAATAATTCCTGTTTCTGGTTTTTCAGTAGAGTCCCGGTTGTTGAACCAACCAATCTGAGATCCATTGCCACACTGAATACCTCATCGCTGCCGGAGATACCCAAATCCAAATATTTTCTAAAAATATCTAGTCCCCCACTTTTTTCCCCGAGATCTTCGTTGTATTCAGTAATTGCACCGGTTAAATAGAACTGGCTTTTAAAAGTCCCACCGATATTACCTTGTCTTTTTAACTCTAGCTTGGTTGGAGTAGGATTATGCTTTTCAATATTTAGGTGTAACAGATCATTGGTATCTATCGGAGCAACTATATCCATTGCATTTAACCTTGATAAAGCGGTGAGCGCCATATCAGAAGCAGCCTGAGTCAGAGGTTTACCCAAACCTTTTGCTTTTCCGGTTTTATCCTGTATCTTACCGACGGCTGCCGTTACTTTAAACGCCTGATCACTTTTTTTGATCTGTTTTCCTAAACATTTTAAATTTCCGGTGTACATAGTGACGTTTTTTGTCACATGTACCTTAGGTTCTTTAATGTTTGGGCCACATCCGTAAAGTAATATCACCACAAAAAAACCAATTTTGAGTCTATGCATAATTAACGTACCCATGAAAATAAATATGGGACTGGTTAAATGATAAATTTTTTTTTCATAACACATTGATAAATAATAATAATCAAAATAAACTGTCTATCAATTTAATTGCACCAGTCCCATATGTTGGTGTGGGATAGTTTTTTTATCCCACAGTGATCTAAACAACGCCTTTACCATTCATTTTTAAGTGCCGCCGCAACGCCTCCCTTTGCAACGGCTGTGATATCGCCATGTCCAACGATTGTGCCATCTACACGGACTAAGCTCGGATGGCCTTGTATATTGATCTGAGTCGCGGCCGCATTGGCTTCCACATTTGAAAGTCCACTGGCATTAGCACGAATATTCCCGTGGCTGATTGTATTCGCGTGAATACTGACGACGCCTCTTGCACCCTCAATATTAATTTGATTTCCAGCAGCCTCGGCTTGAGCATTAAAACCAGACGCATCCGCAGAGATATTGCCGTGGTTTATCGTATTAACACGCACATAAACTGAGCCCGGTGTACCCTCTACATCAACTCTGCTGCCGGTGACATTAGTTGCATTCTTATCTGGCTTCACACCGACATTTAATTGAGTCCCGGCCGCAGTAGCAACCTTGCCCTCAGCGTGTATATTTTCACGGTTATGCATCACGCCCATAATAATAGTTCTACCATAGGCTTGATGAATATTAAGCTGATGATTGTTTAGCCCATTTTCTTGAGCAAAGTTTTCCTGCATCCGATTTTTCGCCGTTTCCAAATTAGCAGGCCCCAATTTCTCTGCCATTGCGGGAAAAGAGATCGCAGTGAGTAGTACTGCCATAGACGACTTGTTCAGAAAATAACTCGGCATTTTTGACCTCCTAAGTTTTCTCGTACAAGGTTCGCCTTGTACTCCAATGAATGAATAAAAAACTGAATTTAATCGGTTTTTTGAATCGTTATCGTGGTGGTTTGGTTGGTTAAATGGATTTTGAAGTTTTTCTCGCCACCCTCGATAACAACCACCTTAATTTCATCATCATTGACGATTTCAGTGAACACGTCAATATGAGTATCTTCTCCGTCATTTATTAAGATGGCAGAAGCCTTGACATTTCCATCAGCAATCGTTTTGACTTCTATATCGGTATTTTCCGCGTCACCCGATTTGAGAATCAGCGCTCCTGCTGAAGCCGACACCGAGTTTCCATTTGAGTCGATATTGACTGTCGCCGAAGGGCCAACAATAATTGTGCTTGTGCTTTCCGCAAAAGCAAAACTTGAACCGAGTAGCATTATTATCAGCCACCGCTTTTTTTTAGCCATCAAGTTCTCCCAGTAGTGGTGGAAAAGAAATCCGATTTTTTCAAAAAATCAATCGGATTTCTAAAGAACGTCTTTCTATTGGAAAGAACTGACACTATAGATGTTCAGATAATTCATTTCACAACTCAAAGTTAAACGGATACTATCCCAAAAAAGGGATAGCATCCGTGATGCGAAATTATTTTTCTGAAAAACGATAGAACAAGAAGTTTTCAGTGGCTTATTGCCCACTCTCTGTAATAATAGAAACGACGGCGGCTGTTGCGCTGACATTATTGTTACTACCACCCTGGTTTCGGGCTTCGGCTTCAATATCACCTCGACTCCGAACTTCAATATCTAAGTCCGCTTTGGTTACAATATTTGTTCTTTCGTTTGCCTTCGTTTTGATAATGACAACACCAGCATCGGCATTAACATTGTTGTTGTTACCACCAAAATTTTTGGCATCGGCTTCTATATCGCCACTGTGATCGACCTCAATTTCAGCTTGAAGGTTGCTCATCACACCACCACCCGCCATCACATGTGTAGAAAAAACCACGGTGGAAGTAAGTACAGTTACTATCAGGGATTTACGCATAATATGCCTCTCCTTTTACAAAGTGATTCCAGTTGGAATCAATGATTGGAAACTCTGTTTTAATCAATTTTCAAGCGGTTATTGCCTAAAGAGTCAATGGCTTGAAATATTGTTAAACTCAGAGCTTGAAATAGATTGCCATTTTATAAACACATAAGGACAAACCAATAAATGTGCTATAAGGGCGCAATCAACCCATTACTTCTTTTACAATTAACCATTAAGTAGTGTATAAAAACTTGACAACAGTCAGACATCCGTTAATTTCCATCTTTCCGTTTCTTTATTTCGACATGCTTGCTTTTTTTGGCTGTTTCCATTCACAATTAGCTCAAACTGACGGCAGTGTTGCCCTTCATTATTTTGGTAAGTTGCGACAGGTTTCAGCTCAATTTGACTTTGGGTATCTGGATTTTTCCAACTAGCTACCTTACCATCATCGTGTGTATCTAGGACATTCATAGCTTTTTTATCGTCCTTTTTATCCAATTGGCTATCTATCCATGACACTAATTTATTTTTTATAGTTGTCATTTCGGCACACGAAAACAGCACTAAACTAGAAATAACCATAAAAGTAAGCAGTTTTATTTTCATAAATGGTTTACCTCCACTCGCTAAAAACTGTTTCGTCTATTTTTTTTATATGGTTATTGCCTAAAGAGTAAATTGCTTTAAATATTGTTAAACTCAGAAAATAGATTGCCATTTTATAAACACACAAAAACACGCTAATAAATCAATGTGTTATAAGGGTGCAATCAACCCATTATTTATTTTACAGTTGGAGTATAAAAATTGACAAAGTTATACCTCCATAAATTTCCATCTGCCCGTTACTTCACTTCGACAGGCTTGCTTGTTTTGGCTGTTTCCATTAAAAACCAATTCAAATCGACGGCAATACTGACCTTTATTATTTTTATAAGTTGCAACGGGTTTAAGTGAAAATTGAGCTTGGGTATCTGGATTTTTCCAACTAGCTACATCACCATCAGCGTATGTATTTAGGACATTCATAGCTTCTTTATCGTCCTTTTCATCCCATTTGCTTCCCGCCCATGCACCGGCTACAGCCCCTATTATTGAACAACCCAAGCTAACAAGTATTTTGTGATCACCATTAGCAAATTTAGAACAAAGCGCCCCTCCAGCTACGGCACCTCCTAATCCACCTGTTGCAGTCCCAGTTCCGATATTGGCACACGAAAACAGCACTAAACTAGAAATAACCATAAAAGTAAACAGTTTAATTTTCATTAATGGTTTACCCCCTACTCACTAAAAACTGTTTCGTCTATTTTTTTTATATCGTTCCCAAAATTCCATTTGGAAATTATGCCTGCGAGCAAAATTCTGCTTTGCAAGTCATGATTATTTAAAACCGTCATCCTCAAACCGCGTTTTGAAGCGAGCCAAAAATTATGGTGTTACTATTTATATGCCATGAAAAAAAATTTCATTAGGGTAAGAACAAATTTTTTTTTGCCATACTCAAATAAAAGTCATGAAAAAAAATAACAGCCTTATCTATATAGATACATGCAGGGCTAATTTTATTAGGCTGCAAAGTACAAAAAAATGAGTTATGCACAAAAAATCATGGTTTTTCAGATAGATAAATACAGTTAGAAACCTTCAAGGTTTTGGAAACCTTGAAGGTTTTGCCCCAGTGCTTTGAAATTCAAAATACTCGTTTTTAAAATTCGTTAATTTCTTGGATTAGTTGTACT
>QNER01000662.1 GCA_003646175.1 Candidatus Parabeggiatoa sp. nov. 1 | reverse complement strand
AGGTTTGGCAACGCTCTACGGTTTTTGGCCAAAATTATTTATCTGACAAACTATAGCAAGATGGTGGGCAACAAAAGCCCTCACCACCCTACAATTTTAGACATGGTGTGCAAAAAAATAAGAATTCAGTTTTGGTAACTTGTCCACAATCTTCATGGTTTCAAGACTGACTCTGACAATCCGTTTCACCAAATCCACAATATAACGCTGGTCATCGGTCCAGTCGTTGGGATCGTTTTTGATGCCGCTGGCTTTATCGGTGGTGACTTGGTAGCGTTCCATTATCCATTCCAGGGCCGATTTGCCATTAACGATGTAGTCGTAAGCGTTGAGCGGTATGCCAGACAGGGTGATTTTGTGGTTATAGATGATCGTGGTTTTATCCGGCTGTCTGGCTTTACCCGCAAATTTCATCTTTTGGACTTGGTAATGGTGCTTGGATTCAAAGCCGAGTTCACCCGTCGTTTCTGATAATGGATAAGGTTCAATGGTTTCGTAGTTTAAGTGCCAGTGCGCCAAATCGCGCCCGGCCTGACTGAAAGCGTTAAAGTCTTCGGCGAAGGGAATGCGTGGTAGCCTCTTTTTTAAGTCGTTGGCAAAACGCGTCTTATACTCTTTCGAGTGTAAGATACCGTAAACGTAGTAAAAAATATCCTCCTTGCTGATTTTGGGCTGCTTATAAACCTTGCGAAACGCTTTGAGGATAGCATCGGGAATATTCTCTTGCTTGACGTATTCGTCAGAAGTGCTAAACAGTCCACCCATGTTTTCTTGCTTGTCGTAGGTGTGGAAGGGGAAGCATTGGCCGTTAGCTTGTAATTGAATATCCGGCAATGTATCTGAAATCAAAGCATTAAAGTCTTTGGTTACACCAATACCAGTCACGCAAATCACCAGGTTTTGCAGAGTTGGGTTGGGGAATATTTTAGGCAAAGAATAAACATATTCGTTAAAGACTCTATTGAAATAAACCCATTGCTTACAAAATGGGCGATACATTGAATGAGTTAATGAGTCGGGTTGAAATTCATAGTGTCTTAGCTTACTCAGATGATTTTTCAGTCCGCGTGACCAATTAATTTTTTTAGGGTTGTTATCAACAAATTCATTAATCGTCACTTTTTGATCGTGATTTAATAATGCGTTATAAGCATTAACTTGTTGATTATAAAAATTAATCATTCTTTCCATATTGGCAGAAAGATTTTGCTTGGAAAAATTATAACTCCAAGAATCACGATTAGTTGTCAGTCCTAAGACATAAGTATCGAAAATGACTTTTGCGGCTTTATCCTTTTTATCACCCAACGAAATAAACTGCTCAAACGCCAAGTCACGATGGTTAATCCAATCATAACTCGCATTAGGTTTAATCCGGCTCCATTTGATACCGGCAATACCGCCAAAGTCTTTAATAATATTTAACTTGTCTTCACGGCTGAGGTAATCACCAATATCGTGATAGAACAATTGGCATTGTCCCGTTTTTTCAGGATTCTTAATCAACACGCTAATAGCAATACTGGCACGGCTGCCGGAACCAAATATTTTACCGCCTTCTTGCCGTGAAGTTTCACCCGCTGTACGTTGATTACCTCGCAGGTTAAAGCAATAAACAGCACTGAATTCATTAGTTATGCATTTACGCAAGCCATCCATATTATTACCATCAATAAATGAACCGTTGCTCACATAACAGACAATACCTTTATCTTTGATTCTGTCACTTGCCCAACGAATCGCACGGATGTAGGAATCATAAAGATTTCTTACATTACCAGCCGATGAACATTCAGCATAAGTTTGACGGATTCGTTCATCTAATTTTCGATAATCTAAGTTTTGATTGTTATCGTTTTGGTTACCCTGCCCAGCCGAATAAGGCGGATTCCCAATAATCACTTGTATCGCCAGCTGATTTTGTTTTTTCGCCCGTTCACTATTTTCGGGCAGCATGGTATCTTTCCAACCCCCCATATTGCCCTTGCCTTCTGACTGTTGGAACGTATCAGTCAACACAATGCCATTAAACGGTTGGTATTCGCCCGATACCAAGCCATGATAAGCCGCTTCGATATTCACCGCCGCGATATAATAAGCCAATAAAACAATTTCGTTCGCATGGAGTTCGGTTTGGTATTTGCGGGTTAAATCTTTGGGCTCAATCAATCCGCTTTGTAGCAAGCGCACCATAAACGTACCAGTGCCGGTGAATGGATCCAGAATATGCACGTTTTTATCAGTTAAACCGACACCAAATTCTTGACGTAAGGCTTCATCAGCACTTTTGAGAATAAAATCAACCACTTCAATCGGCGTGTAAACAATACCTAAGCGTTCAGCCATGCGCGGGAAGGCGGTTTTAAAGAACTTATCATATAACTCAATGATAATCTTTTGCTTGCCTTCGGCATTGTCGATCCCTTCCGCGCGTTGTTTGACACTGGCATAGAACTTATCCAGGGTAGCGGTTTCCTGTTTCAGAGCCGATTTCTCCAGCAAGTCCAACATTTTTTGCATGGCTTGCGAAACCGGATTGTGTTTAGCGAAAGCCTCGTGTTGAAATAACGCATCAAATACTGGCTGAGTAATCAGGTGTTGCGACAGCATTTCAATCGCGTCACTTTGGGTGATAGACGGATTCAAATTACTTTGCAAGCCTTTGAGAAATTCGGCAAATGTGGCTTGAAGTTGTGGATTAGAATCTGTCAATAAAGTATTGATTTGATCAATATGTTGCTCGGCAATTTGAGCGATGTTTTTCGCCCAACTTTCCCAATAGCGCCGATCGCCACATTTCAACACAATCTTGCCATAAATCGCGTGACGCCATTCTTCGAGATTAGGAAAGTTTAAATATAACTGGGCAGGCTCATGAATCGCGTGTTCTCTATCCTCATCTCCGCCGCCGACACCGATGATTTGTATATTCCTTGGCGCGGATTTGTTCAGTTCAATTTGATTGATGGTGGCATTAAAACGGTCGTCATGCGCCCGCAAGGCTTGTAAGACTTGCCAAACCACTTTATATTTTTGGTTGTTTTTGAGGGCAAACTCTGGCCGGACATTTGATGGCACCCCAATGGGTAAAATAATATAGCCGTATTTTTTGCCGTCACTTTTCCGCATCACCCGCCCAACCGATTGCACCACATCGACGACTGAGTTGCGGGGATTTAAGAACATCACCGCATCTAAAGCCGGTACATCAATCCCTTCCGATAAACAACGGGCGTTTGACAGAATGCGACAGGTATTGGGCGGAGGTTCTTGTTTTAACCAGTCGAGTCGTTCATTACGTTGTTGAGCATTGAAGGTGCCATCAACATGCTTGGCATCACAATCAATCAGTGTGACTCGGTTGGCTCGGTTTTCGTGATATTTTTTGACGCTACCGTTTTCCAGTCGGCGGTTGTCGTGAGATTTATTGACAATTTTTAAAAACAAATCCGTGATTTGTTTGGAATCTTTGATAGAACGAGAAAAGGCGACGGCTCGGCGCATTGGGGTTAAATCATTGTTGGCTTGGCTAGCCCCATATTTAGCCCAATTCGCACTGTCGTCGGTTGCGAGGCGCTTAGAGAGTCCATTCCAGCAGCCAATGATTCTCACCGCATCCTCTAAATCGATTTCGGTGTCTTCATCCGTTAACTCTGGCAGTGCGCGGCTCAGATAGCTTTCATCCACCGCTAATATCATGACTTGGTAGTCAGATAATAAATCCTTGCTGACGGCTTCACTAAAACCGAGTCTATGAAATTCGGGCCCATAAATCGTTTCATCATCCATTGAACACAGTTCGGCGACGTTTTCCTCGGCTTTGGCCTTCACATCATCGCTGTAAATGCGCGGCGTGGCCGTCATATACAGACGTTTTTTGGCCTTAATAAAGAAATGGTTATGCACTTTGACAAAATAAGAGCCTTCTTCGCCTTCCAGTGTGACACCGGTGGTTCGATGTGCTTCATCACAAATAATCAAATCAAAGTCGGGTAGCCCAAGCTGTTGAGCTTCGGCGATGGTTTGGATGGATTGATAAGTCGAAAAAATCACCGTCAATGGGTTGTTGCCACGAATACTTTTAACCTGTTTTAATAACTGGTTAGCATCCGTCGTGGCTGGGAAGGCCAGGTCGTAAACGTGTATATCTTCATTTTTCTGATTGACTTTGCTGTCTGAACAAACCGTCAAACTATTCAGAGATACACGGGTTTCTGATGACCATTCGCGCAACGTCTGTGATAATAAAGAGATAGACGGGACTAAAAACAGTACATAGCCATTCTCAGAGGCCATGTCTTCGGCAATTCTAAGCGCGGTGAAGGTTTTGCCGGTACCACAGGCCATAATGAGCTTGCCGCGATCGGCATTTATAAACCCTTCAACCACTTGTTTGATGGCGGTTTTTTGATGTTGACGCGGTACTTTTTTATCTTTAACCCCTAGACGATTGGTTTTCAGGAACTGACTCCAATCAATCTGACTCCTGGCTAAATCACTGACACCTAACCGCACAACCGGCACACGTTGATTTTCCAAAGCTTTATTGGCATGTTTACCCCATTCATCCGTTGTGGAAATAATCAGACGGCTGGTAAAAGGGTGCTTGCCGGAGGCGGTAAAAAAGGAATCGATATCGGTTTTTTGGAGCGGGTGTGACGGTTCGTAGCATTTACACTGAATCGCACAGTATTCACCGGTATAACGTTCTTTGGCGACCAAATCAATACCGGTATCCGGGCCGTCTCTGTCCGGCCAGTCCATCCATAACCAAACTTCACTATACTTGGTTTTATACAGCGGATCCGTGGTTAAATATTGGACGATGAGCCGTTCAAACTGGTTGCCCAAGTCACGGGGAGAAGTCGCCTTTTCTCTCAATTTTTCTAAAATATTTTGAACAGTCATGTTGATATTGGTTAAATCTCCAAGCCAAAGTTTGCCAAACCTATTTTTTGCCCACCGAGTAACGTCTTTTTGTTGCCCACCGAGATGGTATAGATTTTCAGAAAAAGATTTTCAATCTAAACCTCCGAGGTTTGGCAACGCTCTACGGTTTTTGGCCAAAATT
>QNER01000661.1 GCA_003646175.1 Candidatus Parabeggiatoa sp. nov. 1 | reverse complement strand
GATTTACTGGCACGCACCCTGCACCGCCCGGAAGAAATACGGTTGGGTATTCTCACCGCAGTTTTTGGTGCGCCCTTTTTTATTTATCTGTTGCTGCGTCATCGTCGAGAAATTGGTTATTTGTGAAATAATGTTTAAAGGAGTGCAAGATAAGGCGAACCTTGTACGAGCTGCACCGCTAATCTCAAGACACTGAACTGCAAAATGCTCATTGTGGTCTCATCAGTTTTCCCAACAATCAACAGGTTATTGGCATTTTGCCGTTGGAAATTCGCCCTCAAAATATAACGGCCGAACGCCGTCACCACGCTAGTGCAAGGTTCGCCTGGAACGAAGGAGAACCACACACGCTATTTATCATGGTTTTGATAAAGTTACCAATGGTAAGGGATTGTTACCTTCGACTAAACCATTAACCGTATTGTTTTTAATCTGTTGGTTGTTCATGATTTATGAGTATCATTTTTCTGGAAAACAATGCCTGCCCAAGTACAACGGATACGCGAAATAAACGGATAAGGATCTGTTAAAAAATAACAATAACTTCCGCCAACAGCTGTAGCAAAAAAGTTTTTGCGCGCAAAAACTTTGGCGCGAAAGCAGTTGTCTAAAAGCTAAAGTACCCTAAAGGGTACTGAATTAAAATCGGGGGAAGTTAATTTTTCTTAGAACCTAAGCTATGTTCAGGTTGTGCTACTGAGAATAACCATATTACTATCAAGTAAAAATTAGTATTCTCTCCCGGATAATGGACGATCTTGACGCATTTCACGTTGCCATGCGATTGGTCATCAATGCCTAGCCCACCGTTAACTGCGATTTTTGGTAACTACTCAGCCCTGAAAGGGCGCTTTATTAAAGCCCAGGGCTGCGCCCTGGGAGCCCATTTTAATGCGCAAAGACAAGGGCTTTAAATCATAAACACCTGCACCTGCCGCAAAGCCCCAGGCTATAATAATTCGCACACTTCGGGGCTGAGTAGTTGCGATTTTTGTAGTATATCAACCATTTGTTGGCTGGGTAACTCAGGTTTTTTAACCGGCAATTCTTTAATCACTGTCACGTAAACAGATACTGTGAGACTATTCAAGTGTGCAGGTATTTCATCAAGCCATTCTACCTGCTTATTTTTTCACACAGCTTTGTAAGTAGATAACATATTGGTATGCTTCATAAAAAGTACAACGAATTACGTGGATAAACGAATTAAAACCCAGCTTAGCTTAGCCTACATAGCGTGTTTTTCATCTTATCGAAGCATTTATTGAAGAAATCCCATTCACGTCGAATAAATAATCAATTACTTGATGCTTTATTCGTTTATCCACGTAATTAGTTGTACTCAACGCAATTAAATGTTGTACTAAACTCAATTGATAGATGGTAAATGCACTCACTCAAGTACTGACTCACAAAAATCACTATCTCATTTAGGTAAATAGCTGCCAGCCACCCAAAAAGCTTCAGGTATTATGATTGCCCAACATTTATTTTTTTGGTTGCCCACCATTTTTATGATCTAAGGTGGGATCGATACAGACATTGCCGGCCCCCTACAAAATACCTGAAAATTTGTGCTTAGGTACTTAACCAATCAAAAAGATGTGGGCTGCAACCAATAGTAGGAAAGCGAAGCGGGCAATCCAAGAGGGAGTGCATGTTCTTAAACTTTTTGCCACGCTGGCCACCACGATCGCTGCCACACCGCCCGCCACGCTGAACATCAAGTCTTTTGCCACACCGCCCGTAACGCCGATCGCCACACCACCCGCCACGATGCCTGCCACGCCGACTGCCACGATGCCGACCACACTGACCACCATTGCGTCATTGTCAAGATCAATATTTCCTAGCCGTCCTGTTAATAGCCAATACACAAACACGCCAGCACTCCATAGCAAGTAAATGTCTGGTGACCACGCCTTGGCTGAGTGAGGCAACAGTTCCAAGCCTAATGCCAAGGTAGGCATCAACCAAGGCAACCATATTAAAGTCTCGCCGTTTATTGTCCCGCTTTGGTAAGCGGTGACAAAATAAGCCCGTTCTTGTTTAAACGGATTGGCATAACCTGCATGTAACGGTTCTGGCACATAATCACCGGCGATTTTACGCATCGCGACGGCTTCTTTAAAGACTTTTTCAGGGGCACCTTGGAGCGTTTCCCAAAAGCATTTCACCACGACTTGCGTTTTATCAATCAATGGATTCTTGTTTTGACACAAAAACACGCAGCCCATGCCACCCGCGCCTAATAATGCCAACATCGGGTACGTGTTGACATCATGCAACGCATAGCGTTCTGGATTCAACTCAATCGCTGCTTGCAAATCGGCTAACGCAGTATCGTAGGCCAGGTGCCGTAATCGAACATAAAAACGATTGAAATAAGCCTGCGCCTTTTCCTCATCACACCGCGTATTATCAATCACTTGTGAAAATAACGCGTCTGATTGTGGCAAATTGCCGGTTGAGGAACTGGCACAACCCACCATCAATGTCAATTGTGTGTATTCCGCCGCCCGACTTTCCAAATGTTTTAAATTGAACACGGACTGTTGAATGATACGCTGACTTTTCGTATCATGCCGAGTGAATTCATCACTGGCTTTCACCTGTGAAGACAGGTGCAATTGTTCCATTAAAGCTAACATCCGTGCTTGATTGAATAAAATCGCCTCTTGCCGCAACGCGGCCAAAGTTTTTTCAAAACGCGCATCAGTGCGAAACTGTTCACGTAGGAAAAACAACATCGCGTTAGCCAATAAATCATCCTGCCTTAGAAAAACCGTCAAGCTTTCAGAAAGCGGCGCAATCTGCTGCATTTGTGCCAGCAACAGCTCGGTGAGTGCAGTCGTGCTTTGCGTGTTGATTAAACTGGCTAAATCGGTTTCCGTGAGACTATCTATTTGAAATAACTACGTTTTGTGTTTAACAAAGCTGCTCAACGCATCGCTTGGCATGCCGCTACTGACGATTTGGGCCGCAAACTGGGCCGAAAAATCGCGCTGGAGTTTGGAAGAAAGCCGGGAACTGCTTTTTTGGGCGAGTGCATTACTAATCGCTGCCAAGGTTTTTTCCAAGCTCTGTTGATAGGCTTTGGTGATTTCTTGGGCGGTAAAGGTGAAATGGGCTTGCAACACAGAGACGGCTTTGTTGCCCGCATGTCCTGCAAATTCTGCCACCGCCGGATTGTCTACTAACGCACCTAAACCTTGTAGGAGGGATTGAGGTGATAACATTTTATTAATTGTGAATTGTGAATTGTGTTCGCGCCTAAAGTTTTTGTGCGCAAAAACTTTGCGCGAATTGTGAATGAATTTTGAGAACATCTAATGACAGTTACCAAAATTCACTGTTTTGAAGTAGGAGTCCAAACTTTAGTTTGGGATAGCCAAGATAAATCTTGGACTCCTGCCAAAATATTATTCTTACATACTATAGAACTTACCACCTATTAGTTTGCTTTAAGTCATTGAAAACTGAGTACAACCAATTTTATTCCTAAACTAATATGAAAAATTCAATAACAATTATTCGTTTATCCTCGTCATTCGTTGTACTTGATTAACTTGACAACGATCCAGGCAAAAGTTTGCTCCGCAAACTTTTGCCTCGATCACATTTCAATCAGAACCAAGTTTTTTCGTACAAGGTTCGCCTTGTACTCCTGAGACTCTTGGGCTGTTTTTCGTACAAGGTTCGCCTTGTACTCCTGAGACTCTTGGGCTGTTTTTCGTACAAGGTTCGCCTTGTACTCCTGAGACTCTTGGGCTGTTTTTCGTACAAGGTTCGCCTGAAACGAATAGTCATAACGCCTGTTTAGTAAAAGGTGAACCTGAAACGAATTTAAAATTTCCCCACCTCGTTACTAAATGGATGAGTACAGCGGATTGATGGATAACACGGATGAGTACAACGGATTGACGGATAACACGGATGAGTACAACGGATTGACGGATAAAACGGATAAATGAAAAGAATTGATTTATTTAATGCGTTGTACTTGATTTAAAGCGGCAAAGATTTGAACTGTGATTGATAGGATTAACATGATTTATGTGATAAATAATAACAAAAACCATAGAAATCACCAAAATCACAGTTCAAGTTGCCTATTTATCCAGCTACCGCAATTTGCTGATGTGAGAAATTGACAATATAGGCTTGTTGTTTAGCGTGTTCGATAGTCATACCAACTAAACTGCCTTTTTCATCAAAATCGATTAGAACATTCTCGTTTAAATATGTGATTGTGTTTCGACAACGTCCCTGTCAGTGAAGTCGATAGGTAGCGTATCTGTGTCTTGAAAATATTTTATTTTCATAAGTTCTGAGGTATTTTCTGTCATATCATTGTTTTATATAAAAAAAGTATTGGGTAACGTTTCGGGTATTCTGAACAAAATTCCTAAAACATCAAAAAGGGCGCATTTCTATTTTCCCGCTACTTTTAAACAATAATTACTGCGATTGTTTATAAAAAAGGATAAACCATAAAAAAACTACAAGGATTACTTATAAAAAAGGATTTTGATGATCATGTAGCCCAATTGAGACGCAAAAAAGGATTAAACCCAAACATGACTTCGAGCTAATCCTTTCTTATAAATAATCCTTGTAGTTCGCTTTTAAAACGTTTGGACTCCTAATATCAAACTTCCTTAAATAACCGATTACGATTAAGTATCCGCTGAGGATCAAACGCTTTTTTCACGCGACTGTGCAAGGCGGCTAACGGTGGAGGCAATGGGTGAAACACGGAGTCGGCGCGATTTGGGCTGCGAAATAGTGTATTTTGATCAGGTAGCCCAATTCGCAAAAAAGGATTAAACCCAAACATGACTTCGATCTAATCCTTTCTTATAAATAATCCTTGTAGTTCGCTTTTAAAAAGTTTGGACTCCTAATATCAATCTTCCTTAAATAACCGATTACGATTAAGTATCCGCTGAGAATAAAACGCTTTTTTCACGCGACTGTGCAAGGCGGCTAACGGTGGAGGCAATGGGTGAAACACGGAGTCGGCGCGATTTGGGCTGCGAAATAGTGTATTTTGATCAGGTAGCCCAATT
>QNER01000660.1 GCA_003646175.1 Candidatus Parabeggiatoa sp. nov. 1 | reverse complement strand
GGTGGCATCATCGGTGTCATAGACTTTCGGCTTTTGAGTGCTATGGCCGCCAAAAAACACCGCCTCATTAGTACCTTTGCGGTAACAAAGCGTAATAAAGCCCAGTTCGTTTAACTCATTTTCCCGTCTATCGGTAACGGCAACTTCGGTAGGAATTTTTGCCACTAGCTGGCCGTCATCAACGTAAAAGTTGTGCAGCGGTAAATCTGCAACCAACCCCCCCCCTTCATAGCCGCGAATCGCCGCACACCATTTATACAACGCAAACGCATGGGTAATGCGTTCTGCTAAGGCATAGGCCGGATTGCCCCACAGGTATTTGTTGTGATCAGTGTTGCCAATGAGATTGCCATCGTCGCCGGGGGCTTTCTTAAAAATGATCTTTTCAATTGGATCGCCGCCGGGCACGTCGACCATCTCTTTCTTATAAATGACCTCGCCTCTAGGGCACTCTGACTCTGTTTCGCCGTCCTTAATTTCGCCTTCCTTATGATAGGCCCACTCGCCTTTATCATCTATCAGCCAACAACCTTTCTCATAGACTCCATCTTTGTAAATATCTTCCTGGTAATCAAAAGCTTCAACCGGTAGCGGCGTGTTAACACCATCATAAGGCAGACGCAGCAAAAAACGTGGTAGGGTAAGTGAAACATAGCGCGAAGCTTCAGAATCACGGAAAGATCGCCACTTGATAAGTTCAGTGCTTTCAAACAGTTTCGCCAAATCGCGCGGATTGGGCAGTTCTGTGAAACACTCCCAATCAAACAACAGGGGACTGGCGGCGGCAATAAATGGCGCATGGGCGGCACCGGCCACTTGAGACATATTTTCCAAAAAATCAACGTCTGTGGATTTTCGTCCAAATTCAAAATCGCCAATCAACACGCTGTAGGGATTCCCACCAAACATGCCATATTCAGCTTCATAAATCTTTTTGAATAACTGGCTTTGGTCAAATTCCACCGCCTTAGCCAAATCATTTTGTAACTCTGTGAAACTGGCATTCAGTACGCGCAATTTTAACATCGTCCCAGTTTCGGTTTTCATCACCAGATAATTTAAACCTCGCCAAGAGGCTTCTAGCTTTTGGAATTCTGGGGTGTGCAAGATGGTATTAAGACAAACACTGAGTGATTGGTCAATCTTCTCAAGTTGCAGGGTAATTGACGCGGTGAGATCGAATGTGTCAGTATTGCCAGTCTCCTCAAAAACAGCACTACTCACGTAAACACCATCCACTGCAAATTTCATAGCGACCTTTATCAGAGCCTTCGCCCGATCTTTCTCAGCCTGATCATCACTGTTATGTGTCATCATAGCGACGATATCATCGTTACTTGGCACTACTACTGAGGTGTCGGTCGGAGGGTAAACAGTCTGTTCCAAAGCGGTCTTTAATTCATCATTGCCATCTAATTTGGCCTGTAAATCTACCAAGTCGGTTCTCTCTAGCGAGAGAACGTTTAAATACCCAGTGTCTGGATTTTTGAGGAGCCGGTTTGGATGAAAATCGTCAAGCTGTTCAAACGTTAATATCGCAGTACTGTCGTCAAGACCACTCTCCCCTTCCCCTTCCTTTAGCTTCTTTGTGTTCACGAGTGCACGCGGAACCATCGATTTGAGGATATCGTTGAAATTATCACGATCAATTTCAACGAATTGGCGTTCTTTGAGGGGGGGTAGAGGATTGTCCGGATCGCGCTTACGCGAATAATCACCCATAATGCCAACAACCAGCGGCAATTCTATGACTTCAATGGCACCACCGGTTTCTACATCATAAGTGATCTGGACACGCGGTGGGCGAATGCGGCTGAGTTGATGTTGAGAGTCTGCCATAAGGTTCTCCTATTCAACGCAAAAAAACCAACAATAACAAGTGCTTTTTAAAAGGAGTCCAAACGAAAGTTTGGGCACCGCAAAAAGCCGTATAAAATTAAAAACTGAAAAACGAATTTCTACTGAACAAGCACAAACTAAACTATTTAACTGTCATTTTAAACCTCGAAATGACACCAACAGGGGCTAGGGTACATTCCCATTTTCACGGATAGCATAGCACAACGGATACGCTTCATTCCCGGATAAGGATCGAGGAACAAAACAAACACGTTTTAAGCGGGAAAAAAGCAATGCACCCGACGCATTCTTATCTGTTTATTTCGCGTATCCGTTGTACTAACAGCGGTACTCAAGATCGATAATAACCCTTTTTTTGGGAATGCGCCCCAGGGGTTACTACTTATCTTTAATCCCAAGCAAATTGTAAATCGCAGCCAAATCTTGTTCATTGTTGACTAATTCCATCAGTAATTCTGTCAAAGACATATTACCCCATTTAATCGCACGTTTAACTAAATAAGGTGTGGGACTATGGGGTTCGGTTTTCACCAAATATTCGGCTGCTTCTGCCAAGCTACGATAAGCATCGTCACGGGAACGTATCGGTGCTTTCCGTTGTGCTCTTGAACTACTTAATACGGCCTCCTCCTCGTCGATGGTTTCGGTGTCATCCTCGGTTTCGCCCGGTTTTTCTTTAAGGATCGCCTTAACAATATTTTGAATATCCTCTAATCTTTGGCGAAATTTACCGACGCTAGGTGCTTGCTCCCCACCATACTTATTGATCAGTTGGTTGAGTTGATCGGTATAGTCAATTACGCTTTGCAAATCGGCAGCTAAATGAACATAAAAGGCTCTTGGGGTCAGAGTGGCACTGGTTAAGAATTGACTCCGTGTTGGTTTACCTTCTGCTTTAGCCGCTTCTTTTTCTTCTGAAGATCGGTTGTCCAACCACCACGCAAATTCACGCTCATTAAAAGTATAAAGTTCAGCATCATTCGTCGTAGGGGCGGTGATGGGAACATGCCCAAGCTGGGTGCTCAACTTTTCATTTAACCAAACCAGCGGGGATAAACGGTAATCCAGATCCCCGTCTTCAATAGGGGGATATAAATTATCCCAATATTTTTCAGATAAAGAAATAAATAATCGTAAACCCTCCTTTAGACCCTGATAGCCGTGCAAATGCAACCACGCTTCCATCAACCACGCCGTTATTTGCAAATCTTTACTGCGGGTCGTCAGTGCCTCGATACACAAATAACGTGCATCTTCCCAATTGGCCTTTTTTAATTCAGTTTTCCAATCGCCTTGTGGCAAAGAGGGTTCATCGTAGCGGCGGGCCTCCTTAATTTGGTCGTAAGTTTGGTCATATCGTAACGATTCGCCGGTGGGCGCATCCTCAGAAATGGGTGCCAGCAGATGCTCCCATTCCGCCGTCGTCACTGTGAGTTGTGTAAAGTGTTTATGCTTAGGGGACATAGTGTACCCATTTATACAATTGTGAATTGTGAATTGGAAGTCGCCTAGTACCTTGTCAGTTTTCTTTTGTCGGGTAGGATGAGGAGTCCAAACTTTAGTTTGGTAGGTTCCAAGATAAATCTTGGACTCCTGTTACCCGACAAAACCAAATTGACAGAGTACTAGTGCTTGAACCAAAACCTTTCAATACTTTGATGGGTCATTTCGTTTTATGAACAACGCCACATACCCACAAATAGTCAAGCGACTCTGTTCAAATTGGGCATTGTACTCACTCGTCTGGTTTTTAACATCCTAAGTTTAGGTGAATTTGCTCATCAAGTTTTAGCCAACAGCTAAAGCGGTTGTCTAAAAGCTCAAGTACCCTAAAGGGCACTACAAAAACTCAATCAACTAACTTGGGGGTTCGCTTACTTTAGCATTTTTTCGTTTTTACTTAAGGATTTATCCCCAGGCGATATTTTGGGCTAACCATCAAAAACTTGTGAGTCGAGTTTAAGAAAACTTATAAATAAGTCATGTTACGCACTGAACCTGCTATACATTAGAGTTTATATTGATTTAACGTAACCCATTGATTTAATGGAGATTAGCATTCACACAACTGTCATAAAATCAAGCACTTAAGATTAAATTGGTATAATGTCTATTCTTATTAGAGTTTATACCGATTTAACGTAAACCATGGATTTAATTGAATTTATTATTTACACAAGTGTTATAAAATCAGGGACTTAAAATGAAATAATTAAGTCGGTAGTGTCTATTAAAAGAGTCAAGCCACTTTTTTTTAGAAAGGGCATTGTACTCACTCGTCTCGTTTTTAACATCCTAAGTTAAGGGTTTTAAGAAAACTTATTTTAATACTGACTACCATTAATTAATAGTGATAGTGAATCGTGAACTGTGAATTGCGAATGAATGTTTGAATTACCTATTTACTTACTTCTCAACCCCAAAGGGGTTTTCAGGCCTGAAAATGTGAATAGCCCCAGGTGTCAACCTGGGGTTTTGCAAGAAGATCGGCCAGCAATAATCTAAAATCGCGAATAGCAAACTACGGCCGTCGCTTTTCATTTAACGGCCAGCAATAATCTAAAATCGCGAATAGCAAACAACAGCCTTCGCAAATTTAACGGCCAGCTACAATCTCAAATCACGAATAGCAAACAGCAGCCTTCGCATTTCTATTTAAAAACTCTTATGACGCACAACGCTCGATCGAGAGTCAATCTGGGCAACCATAAAGGATTGCCCCTACATTTATATATTGTAGGGGCAATCCCCCGCGCAAGCCCCTTTGCGGTTGCACCGAAGCGGTTGCCCTTTCACCAAACATCATCATGGTATGGAACTTTCCGTTTATTGTACAAACTGTGACTTCGTCGAAGCAATGTGCGTAACATCAGTTAATCATTTAATATGATAGACTTTTTGAGGCTCCTTTGCAACCATAAATCAATAACTTACATGCCATTAGGTCATCGTAAGTTATTGATTTATCGTTTATGCCCAAGAGTTGAACCAGAGGCTCAATCTTTTTTTTATTCGTAACTACTCAGCCCTGAAAGGGCGTTTTATTAAAGCCCAGGGCTGCGCCCTGGGAACCTGCGCTTTGGGAACCTGCGCCCTTTTCACCAGAATAACAACGATCAAGCCCACCAGGTGCGATTTAAAATTTTAATGCGCCCAGAAAGGGCTATCACTTCATAAACACCTGCACCTGCCGCAAAGCCCCAGGCTATAAT
>QNER01000659.1 GCA_003646175.1 Candidatus Parabeggiatoa sp. nov. 1 | reverse complement strand
GGCGATACATTATGTCACGCCCGCCGCCCGCTTAATATCATTATGCACATAATCCCAGGGCGTTGCCCTGGGCTGGTATGTTATCCCCTTTCAGGGGAGCACCTAATTGATGACACGCCCTATAGATATTGATATATTTATTACCGTCATAAATTAAGCTTTTTATGTTTCAGTTATCAAACAATAACTATTTGAATGACAATTAAAAGTTAAGTTTTTTTCTGTGTACCTCAATATCAGCCGATATTCTCTGTGTGTGTAATGCACACACCCGCCTTCACCTTTCACTAATCTCCTCCCTTTTCAAAAAACCAAGAGTTTTGGCTTCGATTCTCTCACCAAGTTCCAGTCCAGTTATTTTTCCTCAATCATTCAAACATAAACCAACACCTCTCTTAAACTTGATCCAATAAACGAATGAGTTACTCCATTACTTTATAAGTACCTTTGCAAAAATTCGCGGGTATTTATTTTTTTTTATACCAGTGGGTTTATTTGACGCTACAATTATTGAACACTGTTCAAATACTCGAAAATATATGCGAAGGTACTTACCTATCGCTAAATATTTAATTTATCGGTAGTCCTGTTCCAGTCGTGATGGTGTTCAAACGGATACTATCCCGGCAAGGGATAGCATCCGTCAACTCACTACATGTTTAGGACTACCAGAAAATTAACCATTCTCCATTTTAAATGAGTTTTGTAAGCGGCTTATTATCTATCTCAAATATAATTTTTGTCGTAAAATAGATATAACTAAATTTGAATCTCCCCCATCTAGGTTTTAATTTTAAACTTAAACCTCTTACTATAGGACTTAATGCTAACCTTGGAAGAACAACAACATCGTAACGCACTCCCGCAGGGTTTTTGGCTTAATGAATATCAAATTGAGTCAGTGCTTGGAAAGCCGGGGGGTTTTGGTATTACCTATTTGGCGACGGATACTCATCTACGTCAATCGGTGGCTATTAAAGAATATCTGCCAACGGATTTTGCCATACGTGAAGGTATAAGTACAGTTTATGTGCGATCTTCTTCTTATGATGAGTCTTTTCAATGGGGCTTGAAATGCTTTATTGAAGAATCACGAGTCCTTGCCAAATTTAATCACCCTTATATAGTACGTGTGTTACGTTTTTTTGAGGCCAATGGTACGGCCTATATGGTCATGGAATACCAAAAAGGAAGAAGCCTAACAGACTACTTAAAACAACAACGCATCTTGGTCGAAGACCAGCTTTTAGCAATAGTACACCCGTTACTGGATGGCCTCAGAGAAATACACAAAGCTGGCTTCTTGCATAGGGATATTAAGCCTAACAATATTTATATTCGTGAAGATAACACCCCGGTTTTGCTTGACTTTGGATCCGCCCGCTATGCCGTTGGGCAAAAAACTCGTAGCGTCACCAGTATCGTGACACCGGGTTATGCGCCCTTAGAACAATATGACAATAATATTAATGATCAAGGCCCATGGACTGACCTCTACGCGCTAGGGGCTGTGATGTATTGTGCGATTAGTGGTGAAGCTCCACCTGCGGCAACCCGTCGCGTGATGAAAGATCCAATGGTACCTGCCGTTAAGGTAGGAAAAGGTAAATATAACAAAAATTTATTACAAGCAATTGATTGGGCCTTACGACTCAGTGAAGAAGATCGGCCACAGACAGTGGAGCAATGGCAAGACAAAATGTTAGTGCCCACTTTACCAACCAGTTCTTCAACAGAACGTCTTTATCAATCTCGTTGCTCATTTGTGAATGTTGCTAGCATGGTGGTGATTTTATTGCTGGGTGCCGCTTGTGCTGTTTTGTTCTATAAAAACCAAACGCACAATGTTGAAATAACGACAGAACGATCAGCACGTCAAATAGCCGAACAACAACTGGAGATAGAACGGAAACTTCGCCAAAAAGCGGAACAGGACTATTTTCAGGTTAAGGCATCCATAGAAGAAGTGCAACGTTTTGAACCTCAAGCGGTTGCAAAAATCGATCATTCTAATGAGGCTGACAAATATTATGATATAGTCAATGTGGAAGTTGATGACTTTTTGAATGTCCGCGAATTTCCTGGACACCTGAATAAACCGATGGGATCGATCCCACAGACCGAAAAATGTATTAAATACTTAGGTAACTTACGTTTTGTGAAAGGGCAAGTGTGGGTGAAAGTGCAGTATAAAGAGGCACATGGATGGGTCAATTCCTACTATTTGATGGGAAGTGAACGCTGTGATGAGGAGAAAAAAAATTGAATAGAATTGGCCATTTTTTCTTTATCATTTTAGTGTCATTTCCCGTTGTGAGTGAAGCTGCACGAATAAATGAGATATTCTTTGATAACGCTATGATGACTATTCGTCATAGTGGTTGCCAATTGAAACCACTGCTTGAGGAAAAAAGAAGACTGATTCTACCGATGGGCGATTGTGCCAGCGGGAAGGGTAAAATCAATGTTTTCCATCCTAACTTAAAAAAGATTCACTGGGCACAACATGATCCTAAGACGGTTTGGATTGTCGTTACGTTTTCAACAGAATACCGATTTGAGATGATCTCATCTCCTTCTCAATATCTGGTTTGCTTTCCTCGGTGTTATCAACAGAATCAAGCAAACCGGTTAAGCCAGATAAGGAAAACCCAAAAAATGCTGTTTTTGCTCAATGGCATTTTGTTTCAAATTCCATTACAAAACATGCTGATAGATAAATTTCTTGAACGTTCCATCGGGTTTGTACCTGAAGACATTGTTAGAGATGGATTGCCACATTTTGGTGCTAAACGTGATGATTGGAAAGGGAAGGCCAGAAAGCATAAAGGTTATGATATTTATGCGGATAATATTGATGTGATTGCGGCGGCTGATGGAACCGTTGTCAGAATTGGCAGGAATTATTCAGCGGGCCTCTATGTCAAATTACATCATGGTTCTCGACTCTACACAGTTTATGTTCATCTCAAAAGTACGTTGGTGAAAAAAGGCCAACAAGTTAAACAAGGCGACATCATAGGCAGAATCGAGGGACCGACTGGAAATGCGGTAGCACCGCAATTGCATTTTGAAATCAAGCCTAACAACAAAAGTGTTGATCCGCTGCCTCTGATTGAACATTTTTATCAAGGTGATCGTCAAATGATGGCAAAAATAAGAGGCTATAAAGAATCACTTTTAAACACTATTCGGCATAGGGAGAGGGAAGTGCATAAATTTCTGAAAAGGCCCACAACATATAAGTACTGAGCCATAAATTTTCAGGTATTTTAACAGAAGCAACCATAAATGGGGCAACCATAAAGGATTGGGGGCAACCATAAAGGATTGCCCCTACTGGGATAATCGATATTGTAGGGGCAATCCCTTGGCGGTTGCCCTTTGCGATAAAATACCGGTTTATTTGTGCTTCAGTACTTAACAGATTTCTGGAGGAACACTATTTATTTAATAGCCAGACTGTCGCCTTCCTCTTTGATTTGCCTCATTTGTTCCTCACTAAGTACATTACTAAAGCGACGTAGAAAGTTTTCGGTCGCTGTTTTGATGCCTTCTGTTATTCCCTGTTCTTTTCCCAGTTCTTTTCCCTGTTCTCTTCCCTTGGCTTCTCCTTGGGCTTGGGCTTGGGCTATTTCATCCGGAAACAGAAGGTGAATCAGTTGCTTAGCAGTTGGGTCATTTCGGAGTGATTCTATACTCATAATAGTTGACGGTGCAAGTAGTTGAAAACCAGCAGTATTATATTTTCTGCCGGCTAAAATCGCAAGTAAAAAGAGCATTTCAGCTTGTTCTTGAGGCGCTGAAATTTTATCAACGTTCTGAGGCTTCCCGAATTTCGGGCAGCTTGGCTCCTTTTAAATAGGGCGTAAAGGGTAATAAACCCAAAAGTCCTTTTTGTTTTACTTCCTGATAACTTTGTTCCCATAAATTCTTGACTTCATATTGAAGTTTGATGCTGCCAAAGTCCTTGCTGCCCAACAACCGGCAGTTTGGATTGGAATCAAGATTGATCAGCAGAGTTTTTACCTTAGGCTTTTGGGTTTTGTGTTTTATCAACACATCGTAAATCAAAAGCCGATCATCTATCGTGTCATCATAAGAGGTTTGTACCTCTATATGAAACATGGTATCCCTCAGTTGGGGCAGATTTGTCTCAATAATCAGCGTCAAAGAATCGGCTTCTTTTTTGAGATAGGTTTCTAAGGTTCGATTGGCATCGAGTACTTTGATCTGTTTGAGTTCCTCGGTGGTGAGATGTTGAAACTCTGGGAAAAACCCAAGAAAATCAAGCGGGCGCAGTTCTATCGCCTTTCGACTGACATAATCAACCGGTTTCTCAATCGCGTCTGGTTGTTCTTGATAAGATTTTGAAAATAAAGAGGTGTCCTCTGTGTCTGGCTCTGACAAAAGAGCCGCAAACTGATCACTTTGTGCGAAGTCTTTGGTTTTTTTCATAAAACTGCCGGGATTCGTTATCAAAAATGATTATCAAATCGTAATAACGACAACTACAATGATTCGTTATCAAGAGGGATAAGGCTAGTACAGGATCGCTACAGTTTCGATACCACCCCAACGCCAACGGCTAAAGCCGTTGTCTAAAAGCTCAAGTACCCTGAAGGGCACTGCAAGAAAAGGGGGTTAGTAGGCTTTAGCCTACGGAAGCGTATAGACAACTGCTTTCGCGCCAAAGTTTTTGCGCGCCAAAGTTTTTGCGCGAAAAGCTGTTGGCTGGGGGTGGTATGGATATTTTCGCTCTCGTGTACTAGGGTGTTGATTTTGAGCTTTTTTTGCTGAATTTCATGTGGGTTTTATGTATTTTAGGTTCCCCAGGTTCCCTTAAGGCTATTCACATTTTCAGGCAAAAGTTTTTGCACGCAAAAACTTTAGCCTGAAAACCCCTTCGGGGTTGGCTGCCCTTTCCATTTCTTCGACATCTGGCGGTGATTTGACAAACGCCAAAGTGATTGTTCAAAAAAAATCCAACGAAAACAACCCGTCAATGGGTTTTTCAGGCTAAAGTTTCGCTTCGCTAAACTTTAGCCTGAAAATGTGAATAGCCCTAGGTG
>QNER01000658.1 GCA_003646175.1 Candidatus Parabeggiatoa sp. nov. 1 | reverse complement strand
TTTAATCAAGACGGATTGATGTCAAAATGGGTCCATTGACAATTTCAATTAAATCCTTTTCAATTAAATCCTTTATTATATACAATCCTTGTAGTTACTATTCTTGAACATTTTTGATAAAAATCATCAGGATAACTACAGGGATTGTATATAAGAAGGGATTTAATCAAGACGGATTGATGTACAATCCTTGTAGTTACTATTCTTGAACATTTTTGATAAAAATTATATATTGTAGGGGCAATCCCTTGTGGTTGCCCCCAATGAGTGAAAATCCGACTGGTTGACCTGTTGGGGTATAACTTATTGATTTGAAGCAATCCCATTCAACGACCCCAGTGCCCCAACGGATAATTGGCTAAAAAAATATTGTTTTCATATTTGCATGAATTATTAACTGGTTATACCATTTATTTTTAATAGCTTTCCCAAAATATTACCACGCAAGAGGAGACTATCATGGCGAATCAACCCGCCCAAAATCTGCCCAATATCGATCTAGGTGAGCATCAATCTCTTTGGAAGGAACACTTGGAACTCCAGACCAAAATTCTGGAGAGCGTAGACGCTAAACATCTTTTTCCCTCTAATATCTGGCAATCTGCCCGCAAGGTATTGGATATGGGGTGTGGCGAGGGCTCTCATTTGTTGCGAATTCAAAGTCAGTACCCTGACAAATCCTATACGGGAATCGATGTAGACAAAGACGTGATCTCCATGGCACAAGCCAAGACATCTGAGATTCTTTTTTTACTCAAAGATATTTACTCGTATACACCAACACAAGAATTTGACTTCGCCATAGCTCGACTTCTGATTCAGCATTTACCAAATTTAGATGGCTTTTTGGGCTTTGCCCAAGCCTGCTTAAACCCCGGAGGAACTCTTTGGGTGGTCGATGGCTATGATGAACTGAAGAGGATCGGCCCCAAAGCGCCTCTACTCAAAGCTGCTTACGATGAACTCGCCAAAGCGCAAAAACAACGGGGCACTGACCGCAATGGCTCGTTGGAATTGGTTAACCTTGCTCACAAACATGATTTTCGAGTCGAACAAGAAATTATTGAAGTTCTTTATGCAGAGCGGGATTTCTCCAGACAAGTTCTAAAGCGCCTCTATGAAGTTAATACGAGGGTGATAAAAGATCGGTATAGCCTGCCGTTGGACCTGAATGCCATCTACGCCCAGTTGGATGAATGGGCATTGGACGATGCACCATCCACCATCGGAGTCCACATCCTCACACTGCAAAAGATTTGATCGCGGCACAAGCCCATAAATTGGCACTGGGGTCGTTCAATGGGATTGATTCAAATCAAGAAATGACTGACGGGCAACCATAAAGGATTGCCCCTACATCAGACCTGTTTGTAGGGGCAATCCCACGCCTGAGCACTTGAATTTGAAGCTTTCCCATTCAACGACCCCAGTGCCGAGCCTATTTTAATTTGTGACAGTCTATATATTGTCAATTAAATAAGCAAGACAATTGTCAACCATAATTTCCATGTTATTCCGACTAATTGAAGGTTCAGAAAATGGGAAATTGAAATACATTCTTCCTTTAAACACCGAAAAAACCGCACAGAAAAGCCCCCCATAAGCACTAACCGCAAGATATAAGCTAATTTCTTCTAAGACAAACGGTTCGTAAACACTTGGAATATCTAACATACCTACGTTAGCCAAGGAAATTGTGGCCAAAGCCTTACTTTGTTCAGCGGTAACTGTCTTGGTTTTTTTGTGAAAATTTGAATGGGCACGGAATATATCACCGCGTTCTAAAACCACTTCAAGCTGTTGGGTCACTTCTCGGGCCAATTCCCAAAAAGAGGTATGAGGTGTTATGGTGTGGAATGTGCTTATTACAGAAACTATTGGCGCAAGATGTTCAGAGCTGATCATGGGTTTAAAACGTTTCCGTAAATCAACTGATGCTCTACAACTGACACGTATTTCCCTTTCCGCTCTGATTTTTTCAACCACAGTGAGGAGCATGACCGCACACAAAGCCCCATGTATCCTTGTTTTCTCTTGTTTGCAACGCTTGATAAATTTTCGAGTGAATACTTTCTCTAACTGTCTATGGAGCATGCCAGTGCGACGCATCTCCATAGGGACGTTTTTCTCAAAAGTGAGGCTTTCAAAATTAAGGTTTTCCAAACGGTTTTCCTGACTTTGCAAGCTTATTTTCCCCGATTCACGTATAATTTCGTCTACCGGTGGAAGGGCAGCTAAACAAGGAACTTCAATAGATTCCCCTTTAAAAATCTTCTGGCAAAAGGTTAATATCTCTTGATGAAGTTTTACCAATGATAAGGCATCAGCAATAGCATGGTGTGTTGTTGTAATCAAATATCTTGTACTATTGTTATTTGAATGATACAGGAGAGTCGTTCGCATCAAAACTCTGTGGGCTTCGATTTTCTTATTCAGTTCTGATATAACGACTTCATGCCAATGTTGATCATCAACACCTTCAATAACGCGCAAGGGAATTTTTTGTGTTCCTTCTGTTTCAAAGCGGAGATGCTCTAACGAACCAATGATTCGAGAGTTTAAACGAGGATGACGATGTTGAGAAAAGTCCAACGCTTTTCTGAGAATATCTGCATTAAGTGGTCCCTTGATGCGACAAATTGTGACAATATTCAATGGAACACCCAAGCGATTCATCCTTTCATAAGTTTGTTCCATTGAAATTAAGTTTCTATTATTACTCATATATTAGATATCTAAGTCATGCAAACTTTCAATTGAGAAAATTTACATCTGATGAATTTTAAGCAACTACTAATTAGCTTGCGTAGCTCGCGTAGTCATACACCATTTTTTCTAAAATTCATTTGTCGAATTATTATACTTAAACTGTCAAGACTTGTGCAAGACAAACTTTCAGTTTTTCAGCCAACACCTGCACATTCGGTTGGTTCATCATTGTATGATGATCACCTGGCACAACATGAATATCCACCGAGCCATCCGCATATTGACCCCAACCCCAACTACTTTCTTGTTTGAGCTGTTGGCTAAAAGTCTCCATTTGTGCGCCGGTTTGACTCACCAAAGGCGTTTCATTGGCTTTAAAGAGACTTATGGGAATCGCTGGAATATCCTGTGGCATATAATTCGTTTGACAATTCGCCTTGAAAATTTTCACCAAAGCTCGAAGTTGCTTAATGGAGATGGGCCAGCCATTTTGTTCTAATATTTCATGGAGATAGTTGAATTGGGCTTGGGTTTCGAGTTGTTGCAATTCGGCGTAGGATACTTCCAGTTTAATGCCTAATAAGCGTCCTACAATGTGGGCAACGTCGGTTATCCATTGTGCTTCATCCCAGTCGATTCCTAGCGGTTGGTTAAAAGGCACGGTGGTATCAAAAATTGCCAGTCGTGCCACTTTTTCTCCCTTCAGTTGCAACTGCTTGGACATTTCAAGAGCGATCCAGCCACCGAAAGAATGACCACCGAGTAAATAAGGACCTTGAGATTGTACGGTTTGTATTTCTTGGATATAACGAGCCGCCATGTCTTCAACCCGAGTGTCTGGGGCTGTTTCGCCATCCAATCCCACCGCTTGCAGGCCATAAAAAGGTTGACCTTGACCCAGATGACGGGCTAATTGATGGTAATAAATCACATTGCCACCGGCACCGGGAAGACAGAAAAAAGGCCGTTTGGAACCGTTGGCTTGAATGGCGACGAGGGGTGCCCATGGGTCGATGCTGTTTGTTGATGGGTTGAGAAGTCTCGCTAACTCTGCAATAGTCGCACCTTGAAACAGAGCTGATAAGGGTAAATGTTTGCCAAATTGCTGTTCTATCTGCGCCAACAGGCTGACGGCTAAGAGGGAATGTCCACCCAAATCAAAGAAGTTGTCATGGACACCCACTCGTTCAATACCCAACACCGAAGCCCAAATGCCAGCTAACAATTCCTCATCCGGTGTTCGAGGCGCGACAAACGTTTTTTCTGATAACTGATAATTGCTCACCGATAACTGAGACAGTGCCCGACGATCTATTTTACCATTTGGCGTGAGTGGCAAGTTTTCTTTTGTTACAAAGGCCGAGGGTACCATATAATCGGGTAATCGTTCAGTCAAGAAACGGCGTAATGCTGTATTTTCAATAACTTGCCCTTGATGCGGTACGATATAAGCGACTAAACGCTTGTCCGTTTGCGAGGCTTCATGGACAATCACGGCATTTTCTGTCACCAAAGGGTGTTGAGTTAATAAAGCTTCAATTTCACCTAATTCAATCCTAAAGCCACGAATTTTGACTTGGTTGTCTATGCGTCCCAAGTATTCAATATTGCCATCTGGGAGATAACGGGCTAAATCGCCGGTTTTGTAGAGGCGTGATTTGGGATTATCACTAAATGGATTTTTGATGAATTTTTCGGTGGTTAAGTCTGGGCGGTTGAGGTAGCCGCGAGCAACGCCGGCACCACTGATGTGAAGTTCACCCGGTACACCGATGGGAACTGGTTGCAAATTAAAATCGGTCAAATAAACCTCATAGCCAAGTACTGGTGTACCAATGGGTGTTCGTTGTTTAAAATCAATGACATTTTTAAAACTAAAAAAAGTGGCACAGATAGTCGTTTCAGTTGGTCCATAGCCATTGACAATGCACATATTTTCAGACAAATGACGAAAGCGTTGGAGAACACCCTGCTCAATGGGTTCAACACCAACCAAAATGCGATTGAGTGCAATATGACCACTTTGCTTTTCTAACTGAGTAGCAAGGTCAGACAGCAAAGCTGGGGGAATATAAGTGCAAGTGACAAGATTCTTTACTAAATAACTGGAAAAATGCTCAGGATTGCCAAAATGTTCTGGGCGAAGAATATGAAGTGTCCCACCAAAGCAAAGATTAGAGAAAAATTCCCAAACCGAGACATCAAAACTGAAAGGACAAACCGAGGTGCCAATCAGTGATTGACCAGAGGGTGCAAGATGTTCAAAACCTTGTAACATTGCCAATACATTATGATGCTCAATCATTACTCCCTTTGGCTGACCCGTCGAACCAGACGTATAAATCACATAAGCCAAATTTGCTGGCCCTA
>QNER01000657.1 GCA_003646175.1 Candidatus Parabeggiatoa sp. nov. 1 | reverse complement strand
GTTTCAAACTTGGTTTTTCTTTGGCAAATTATAACTTATTCTTCCAAAAAAAAGTCCGATTAGGGTAGGGTGTTAAATTTGAGCCATTTTTTCCACTTTTTTTGGTAGTCCTGTACATGTAGTGATTTTACGGATGCTATCCCTTGCCGGGATAGTATCCGTTTGAACAGCATCACTGCTTATACAGGACTATCGGCATATGCATATAGTTGCTGGTTAAAAATCCGATTTTTTCAAAAATAGGATTTCTTTGAATTGAAACTTTCTCCCCAATGACGGGTTTCTTTAGACAGACAGCGTTAATTGCCTTTAAATGAAGTTGAACACTTTTGAACAGAATTGAACAGACGTTAACAATTTTTTTATCTTACCCTAATCGTGGAGTGTTAAATATGGGCCAATTTCTTGGTTTAATTTTCACCCGGTTTTTGTGAAATGAAGGTTCAGGTGGGCAAGCGGGCTTTTAGATAGTGGTATTTTTTTAGAACAGAGCGACAGCGATCCCACCCTACAATCAAATCCAATTGATGGTAAAAAAAAGGATAGTCCTGTATAAGCAGTGATGCTGTTCAAACGGATACTATCCCGGCAAGGGATAGCATCCGTAAAATCACTACATGTACAGGACTACCCATATGCCGAGCAACTCTCTTGCCATCCAAAATGAATTTTGGTTTGATTGGATAAAAGGATTTAATCGGAGTCCAAACTTCAAAAAAATCCTTTCTTATAAGCACTCTTTGTTGTTAGAAAAGGCGGTAAGTCAGTTATTGAGAAATATATCCGTTTCAAAAAGCCCATTTTGGGCTTTAAAAATAGAATTTCTGGTATAACAGGAGCGAAAAATATAATTTTTGAAAAATATAATTTATAAGTAAATCAATGGGTTGTCTGAATAAAGAGGGTGAACGTTCAATCTGGGGGATGGGCTGGTGTTAGGTAATTTATTGATATTTATGAAGTTTTAAACTACGGTGGTTTGGAAAAATTTGGGAATAAACTGTTGGGTATTTTTCACAATGTATTGACAAAAATAAACGCTACCATCTTGACAATCACAGGTTTTCGACACTTTTCTAAAAAAGCCAACTTGCCCCTATTCCAAACAAATTTCGAGGTTTTGCCAATGGCAATGGGGCGGTTTACAATTCACCCGCAGCGAGGCAAAGTAATACATAGACATCAGCGCAGAATCAAAGGAACGTCACTTTTGGGGTTACAAATGCTACAATTGGTTGCCCCGATTGATTCTCGAGCCGTTGTGCGTCATAGAGTTTTTAAATGAAAGGCAGTTGTTTGCTATTCGCGATTTGAGATTGTTGCTGGCCGTTAAATATAAATGCGAAGGCCGTCGTTCGCTATTCGCGATTTAAAATTGTTGCTGGCCGTTAAATGAAATGCGAAGGCGAAAGTTCGTTATTCGCGATTTGAGAATTATTGCTGGCCGTTAAATGTTCAGTTAGAAACCTTCAAAGTTTTGGAAACTATGAAGGTTTTGCCCTAAATATTTTTCTGAACGTCTATAGAGTTATTAATTATTAGGATTTATGGATATAAACGATAAATTATCAACATTCACCAATCCTTTTTAAAATGCAATCCTTGTAGTTAGTTATTAGAAAAACCTTCAAGATAACTCATGTTCATTCCATTTTCTTATCCTATAATGAATTTATAATGAATTTACGATGACTCTCGCGTCATCATAAATTGTTGAAGTTAAAGAAGAAATAAGGTTTACGATGAATTTATTTACCAGAAGCCTATTTTGTAACAGCTTGAAATTAAACGACTTTGTGATTGGCACAGATATTGCTTTATAATAGATATCAAAAGCCATGTAGGCTGTGTGGCTCAACACCATGATAAATTAAATGCTTTGCCTTATTTTGTTATGGGATTAAAAAATACTTGTCCTTAAATTGAGCCATTTTATTGATGAAGATATGGTGTCACCCAGATATCCAATTGGATGAAAGAACTTTTTATTGGGTGATAGCCCCAAAAATAGAAAAGGGCAGACCACATTTTATATAATTATGATATGTTATAAGATTTATTTTATTTATACTAATGTATCGTCGTTCTCGTTTAAAACACAGATGGTATTCCAATACTTATGAGCCAACGTGGCAACAGTGCTTGTTTCTATGCGGATGAAGATTATCAGTTTTACGTTGAATCTCTTGATGCGTATTGTTGCTCTCCGACCTTGCGGCGGGAAAAGAGGGGTGTTAGGGTAATTGTTGCTATAAGTTCAAGATAAAGAAATGTCTTGACAACTAAAATATATAATGATTATAGAGGTGTGCAATGAGTTATCCATTAAGATACCCATTCTCATGGTTTTTAGCCAGAATAGGGATAACAATCACAATAAATATTAATTTTATTTATGATGACGAGGAAAAGGTTTTTGTCGCAACAAGTAAAGATATTCAAGGACTGGTATTAGAAGCTGAAAATTTCAATACCTTAAAAAAAGAAGTTGAAGAAGCTATCTCTAATTTGTTGATTTTAGGCTATAAGAAATCATTACCTAAAGTATCAACAGATGTTATTTTTAAAGATCATATTGTAATAGCATGAACGGGTATGAAAAAGAGGTTAAAAAAATACTTAAAAAGTATGGGTGGAAGTTTATCAGAGCGGCAAAAGGATCACATGAATATTGGGGAAAAGATGGTTGTAAAGCTGTAACTGTGCCACATAATTGTAAATCAAAATTCACAGCAAATGCAATCATGAAAGAAGCTGGAATTAATTATAAATTCTAAAAATGCCCTAACAAATCCTTGCTCTCGTTGTGCCAAGCTAAATCCGAAATCTTGGGATTAATTGGTAAAATTATGAAATAGATTATTAAATAGCGCACACCACGCTTTACATGAAGTGCGTGAACGATGTAGATTACAAAACATTCGATGTATTGTAGATGCTGATGTATCTGGTTATTTCGATAACATTGACCATGAATTGCTGCGACAATTTATTAAACGTAGAGTTAATGATTTGTGGGAAAATGGTTGAATGCTGGGGTTTTTGATGGTAATTCTCTATCTTATCCTGTGCAGGGTACTCCACAAGGTTCCCATATTTCACATAAATCAGTATGAACGAATATGGTAGAACAGAAAGCAGAATATCGGTGGTCAAGCTACCGAGCGGGTGCAGAAGGGCGAATTTGACAGAGTGCTGTCGCCCCATTCGCTTTACCAAGCACTTGGAAATGATGCGAGGGCCCGTCAAGCTGCCTATCAAAAATTGTTTTGCTTTAAGCTAGATTCTGGTTTATTGAATGAAATCAAAAGGCGACTAACGGTTTATGTGTTTGTTCGCTGTAAATTCCTTTGGTCAGTGGCTTTGGCTATTGGCCGCAGAACTTGGCGTGGAGCACCGGGTAGACCACAAAAAGCACATTTGGAAGAAGGACAAAGAAAATTTCCATTTTGATGGTCAAAGTTGCTTTAAGAATAAATGTGCTCGGTCCCCTATTTTACTTTTCCTATTTTACTTTTCTCATTTTTGGAATTATTGTTACTCTGACTCTAATTATCTTTATTTATGGACAAGTCTATTAATTGTCAAATTTGAGTCTTATTGGGCATGGTTCAATATCAGGTAACACTGGAGTTCTTCGCTGCGCTTTGTCAGGACTCGTACAAAGCTTCGCTTTGAGCTCCAACATATTTTAAAAGTGTTACCTTAAAAATAGTCCTTTTGAACCATGCATCTTATTGTAATAAATAATTGATTTTTAAGTATTTTTAATTTAAAATAAGGAAAAAAAAATTGATGTGGTTTGGAGTGAGTCTACTTTTGGTATTAGGAGTTGTTGCAGGCGCATTTTTTTGGATTTATCCTAAAATAGAGCCTGCTCCCGACATACAAATTGAGAAAACCTCCGCAAGGCTTGAACGGGGGAAATACCTTGTTAATCACGTTACCGTTTGTATGTTTTGCCATGGGGATCGGTATTGGAATTATTATAGTGCGCCTAACATTGCAGGAACAGAAGGGAAAGGAGGACAGCTTTTTAACCGAGTTATGGGGTTTCAGGGAGATTTATATATTCCCAATATTACTCCTTACGTTCTTCAAGAGTGGAGTGATGGGGAGCTGGTAAGAGCCATTGTTTCAGGAATTCACAAAGAGGGACAAGCCCTCTCTCCTTTTATGCCCTATACCATTTATCAACACTTGGCAGAGGAAGACCTCTATGCGATTGTTGCTTACATACGAACACTTAAACCGATTGAATACCAAGTCCCTCCTTCAGAAATTGATTGGTGGGTGAATCTTTTGGTCCGTATGGTCCCTGAACCTTATCAGGCTAAGACTCTGCCTAAAAAAGGGTCAATTGCTTATGGGAAGTACCTCGCTAATATTGGTGGTTGTGCAGACTGCCACACGAACTTACAAGAGAAGGGACCCGAATTTGCAGGAGGACAAAAAATTATTCTCCCCGATGGAAGTGTCAATGTGACTCCCCCACTCTTGCCCGATGATGAAGGGAAAATTGCAAGGATGACAGTAGAACAATTTGTGCAACGTTTCCAAAGTTTTGCTAATCCAGCCAGAAAGAAACAGAAAGTAGAGGGAAGCCAAACGATCATGCCTTGGACCATGTACGCTCACTTGGAAGAACAGGACCTGAAAGCAATTTACCAATATCTACAAACTCTTTAGAATTAGTTGGTGGGCAACAAAAAGACGTTGCCCACCCTACATTTACTACTTAATAACTACAAGGATTGCTTATAAGAAAGGATTAGATTGTGCCAAGCGGATTTCGTTAAGTTTAACCTTAAAATTAATGGGGATGATACTTATGATCTCACCGTTTGCCCGGTACTTATCCGTTATTATAAACAATCCTTGTAGTTATAGCAGATAAGTTATATGGAAAAAATTAAGTTATATGGAAAATATTAAGCGTCACAATTATATTGATACGATTGAACAGGTGCTTGGTGATGAAGCAAACCAGCATATCATGCATTTGACTACAGGGGGAACACCCATATCAGGAAGGTTAATCAACCTTCACCAGAAAGATGTCATCAATTTTGGTTCTTGT
>QNER01000656.1 GCA_003646175.1 Candidatus Parabeggiatoa sp. nov. 1 | reverse complement strand
CCTTGATGAGTTAGGGAATAGTTTAGCTGTTCCTTATCTCTTTTTGAGGCTGTGATCATATCGGTTTTTAGATTCTGGTAAAATTCAAAGTATGCACTTTGGTTACTTTTGTCTTCAAGCTGTGCCTCATTAAAGGCTTCGATACATTCTTTAGAATTGGAAGTTATAAACAGTTGACAATTGGCTTCGGCACTGGCTTGAAAAATAAGCAGCCACAATTTTGGGTAGTTGGTATAATGTATTCCGTTTTCGATTTCATCTATCAACAAAAACCCATCTTTGCTGGCCCATATCGCACAAAGAACAGCAATGTATCTATTGAGACCCTCGCCCAATGAAGATAGCAACACCGGTGTTTGTCTATCTTTCAGTTTGAGTTTTAAAATCACGTTGTTTTTAGTGGCCCTTTGTTTAATAGAGATAAGATTGTCATCAAATAATCTCAAAGAGTCATTCAAAAAAACCTCGCGGTCTAAATCAACTAGCGAGCCTAAAGAACAGCTATCTCTCGTTCATCGGTTTTGGTTGAGCCGACAAAATTGACTTTGTCCATTTCCAAATTCCTCTCTTTAATCAAAGGCATTTTAGGTCTCAATAATCTCTCGACGGGGATTAATTTTTCATGGCCGTTGATGGCTAATGACAGTGAACTCAAAGGGATAAGATTCCCTCTTGAATCAAAAAATTCGGGATCGAAACCCAGCTCATTGGTTTGTCTATTCAAGTACATTTCACATATTTTATGATCGGTACTGATTTTAATTTGGCTTTCATTTTCTTTGAAAAAATCGAGGATGAAATCGGTGGAATCTTGATTGAGTTGTCGCCGGGTTAAGAGATTATAAATATTAACCGCTAACTGGTATGCTTCATTTGAAGAGACCAACAGTTCTACCGCTTCTAAAAAAGCGGTTTTTCCGACATTGTTTTTACCACCGATTAAGTTAACATTTTCCATGCCTTCAAGGTGTAAATTTTGGAAACATTTAAAATTTTCAATGGTTATGTTTTTAATAAAATGATTTTTCATGATTTTTACGAGGCATTTCGATTGATGTGCAAATACGCTTCTCAAGAAAATAAAGGTTAAAATCTTTTATTTATAATATTACTGTCTGATAGTTTTTTTTCCCGAACTGTCCACTACTTTTGTAAAAATATGAAGGGTACCAAAAAATCGAATTTTTATCATTATCGTTTTGAGGGGAAAATTCAAGAATGTTCAATTATAACATAATTCGTTTTCAAAACCGATAAGGTTTCGCACGAACTCTGCTCAACTTGAACTGTACATATCCGATAGTTGTTGTGGCAATATCTAACAAAAATGGCTGGTTTTAAAAAGGATTATCGGGAAGGGAGGAATGTTTTTGGGAGGTGCCATTGTAGCCTTTGATGAGAGTGTTATATTGACCGGATGGCTAAATGGAAAACTGGGTTTTTTTAGAGGTTATTTAAGGAGATTGGAAAGTGTGTACCCGCAACGGGTTGGAAATTAGAGCTTAAACTGCCAAAACAACACCGTTCAAACGTATTGCAAGGCGTAATGAGCAAAATGCGAATGAAATTTGCCTTGGATAATACGTGCAACGGTAGTTGAGTTAATGGGAATGGTGGGTGTAGCATAGCTCTACCCACCCTACGCGTTACCCATGCTACGCTCGCTTTTTTCGTGCCCTGGATAGCCATAAGGAAAACGGAGACTTTTTTGATATGCGATTTAGGGAGATTTGAGAGTGTATACCCGCAACCAGTTAGAAGTTGCGGGTTTTGGGTTGCCAAAACAACAATTTGTCAAACGCATTGCAAAGCGTAATGAACAACATGCAAACTAAATTCGCCTTGGATAATACGTGCGACGGTGCTTGAGTGAGCATCGATGGCTACACTCGCTTACCAATTCTCGCAAAATTTATTTTACTCTGACCCCCATTATTCCATTCAATTCAAAAAGGCTATTAACTCCAGCCGCCAAATGGATTCGCAAAGCTGCCTTACTACGTGACTGTTACGTGCAAACTCCGCTTGGACTGATGTCTTTCACAGGGGAAGGAGTCAACAAAAATATGAACCTCGCCAAAAACTGGTTTCCAAAAGCCGCGACTCTTGGACACCCCCAAGCGGAAGTGAAATGACTTGCTTTGCAACAGTGATACAAACGAGAGAGAATACGATAGAGAACCTGTCGTTATTTGGTGGGTGTCGTCTACTTCAACACACAAACATTCATTTGTTTACAATTAGAGTTGGCAAACAAAAAGACGTTTCCCACTCCAACTGACTACAAAAACACCCCTCCTACCCTCGCTACCCTCGCTAATATGTCCAACATATCTTCCTTCTATAATCAGGTGCCCTACCACTGATAGCCCTGCTTAACCGACCCGCTGTCTCGCCGTTCCCATCAAATGTGAGCACCACGGGATTGTAGTTTTGGACCTTGATCTGAGCGTAAAATACTTCTGCCCTCTTCTTTGCATACGCGATCTTAAATGCTTTGTTGAATCCCTTACGAACCGTATCGCGAGAAGGGGTGTTCTTTAACGGGGACCGGAACCGCACTAGCACTGCGTTGCATTTAGTTCCTTCTTTGCAAACTATCCTAAAATCCTTGTAGTAATCAAACCCCTTTACAGTATGGTTATCCCACCCCGATAACGCATCGTATACCGCCCCCGCCCAGGTATCCTTGGGCCACTCTCGGGTGAACCAATTGGTAAGCTTATTTACCATATTCCTGTAATTCGTGCTCGTTGCTTTCTCCGATTCCAGTTGAGCTTTTATTTGCTCAGATATATACGCATTATCATTCTCTTCGATTTCTCTCACCATGCGCTCAACGTTCACCGCCAATTTGTTCACGTAACCGATAAACTCCCCGCGTCCAACGGCTTTCATTTTCTTGGCAAATACCACCAGATCTTTTTCTGCTTCCAACCTCTTCTCTGAGTTATTTGCTATCGACTGGATCGTGTGGACAGCTATATACACTTCCATTGCCTCCTGCAACATCTTCATCATCTCAATTCCAATCGCCAAAATCTTACCAGGAGAACCCGTCTTTTTTGAGTCTACTATCGGTCTGAGCATGGACTGGGTTATGTTTCTTTTGTCTCCTGTGGCTGTTGCGAATGCTGAGGCTGCTATTTTCAGATCATTCGGATTTATCTTCATGATGTCTGTGTGGGTTGTGCGCGCGGCGGTCACATCACCAGATGATTTGTGTTTATAATACTGGGTGATTGTATTTTTGTGAGCTGTAATCTTGCTCACTTGTTCGGATACCGATTGCATGGATAATTCTTGTTTAATAAACTCCCGTAAATCTTTAAACTGTTCCCCCATCGCGTCCATGATGTTGTCCAACTTTTTGTCCATCTCTGATAACTTCTTTAGCACAGGATCATCGTCTGGAAATATCTGTAGGAGCCCTATAACCGCGCCTACGGTTCCAAAGACTGCGGATATTGATGTTAATTTCGTGGTTAGCTTAAATAATACCGCATTCCAGAGCAAAATAATAATATATCATTTTCATGGATTGAGTATTGTTTTGTTAATCGTGTTTTTGTTTCAGGAATATCGTGTGCAAATGTTGTGTCATACCAACTCTCACCCATGTAATTTTTAAGAAGTTTTAATGTATCGTTCACTCTGTCTTCAATACTTTGATATAAGATATTCTCATCTCCAATATTATCGAATTGAGTACCTTCAAAACTTAAAATCTTTTCAAATGTTTCATTATTTAACAGATCATTAAACTGATTCCAGTTATTTTCTTTGAAGCAAAGCCAAACCTAAAACCGAGGCGAAACCTTTAGATTTAGTATTTTAACACTTATTGACGAAAAATTTCTTGTTTAACAAACTGCAAGTTTTTATAAATGCCAATTAATTTATCCAAATCGGTACTGTCATAATTTTTGCTGATGGCATATTGATATTTATGTTGATCTAATTTGGTCAAAATCATAAAACTCCAATTGCCTCCGATAATATAAGCACCTTTTATGGTTTGAATATCATTTAATTCGACGGCGGCAATCAATTCGGCCAATAGTTGGGGTTCCGGATTAGAATATTGTAGTCCTTTTTTAAATTCTTGAATAAAAAAGTAAGGTTTTTCTGGATATTCCAAACCGCTTGCCACGACAAAATCTGTAATACCACTTAGGATGAATTGCTCGGTTTTATAAACTAAAGTTTCTTCATAAAAATCTCGAATCTTATGTTTAAAAGATTTATAATCAATTTGGTTTAAAATGGGTGCAATAAAATGGATTTTTAAATCTTCTTCATTGTAAACTTTGATGAGATCAATTTCTCGTTCTAATAATGTGGTTAAAAATTGAATTTCTTCAGCAGTCAACACAGGATCGCAATTTAACCAGTGATTAAATACCTGATGATCATAGACTCTTTCAAGATCGAATAATGTTCTTAATTCTTTAATGGTTATCTTGCCAAAATTATACGTCGGAATTTTAGGTGCGTCTTCAACCTTCTCCTTGATAATTCGTTCTAAATAAGCGATACGTTCTAATAATTCTAATTCTTTGTCTTTAGTCATTTGGTTGTTCTCTGAAATTTTCTTTACTATAAACGATGGTATTGTAAATATAATCATCAAGATACCAAGCATTATTGTTGTACAAGTATTCACTATCACTATCAATACAAATAATAAACTTCTTTTTGACAAAATGTTTAAACTTCTTTAGAACATCGGTTCCGCGTGTTCCTTTTGGAGTGGGATTCGGGAAATCAATTTTGTCTGTTAAATCCGGTTTAACATTTTCAATAATACACTCCCAAAATCTTTGATCATAAATATCTTCAACCAATACAGAAATATCACACCTTCTATGAAAAGCATCAGCTTCCATTCTTTCAGCGAGTTCTTTATAATCCTGATTTGTTTCATCATGTTACCTTTTAAAATTCAATTTATTTAAGTAAGTACTGAAGCACAAATTTTCAGGTATTTTGTACCCACCAAAGTCTTTTTCTTGCCCACCATCTTGCTACCATCTCGGTGGGCAACAAAAAGACGTTACTCGGTGGGCAAAAATTCATAAT
>QNER01000655.1 GCA_003646175.1 Candidatus Parabeggiatoa sp. nov. 1 | reverse complement strand
AATTATATAATAGTCAGTCGGCCAAACAACTGGATAATCCTTCATTAAGTCATACCATTAGCTTGCCGACGTTGAGCAATCTACGGCTGGGTTTGACTTATGTCCCAGCGAGCGACAGTGATGCGCAGGCTTTGGCAAATTTTATCGATGCTGACAACGTCTCAACTTTGCCGGTTTATTTGTTTAATCTGAAACCGGTTCTGAATCTGGAAGACACGGCCCTTGCCACCGGTACTGCTATTGGTATGGGGCAATCACAATACCTTACGGTCATTATCAATGATCCCGTGCGCGGTGGGATAGATCAACAAAGTATTATAACCGCCGGTGACGAAATCGTTTTTGGGGTCAATAGTAGCGGTGTGCCAAAAGAATTGATTGAAAAACGTTATTCGGCGGTTGATCCTCATACGGCTGCTGAAAACTTGCACCAAACGGCTTTGCATTTTTGGATGGAGCATGATTTTTTTGATGAAATAACCGCTCAAACTTATCAAGTTCGTCGGGTGCGCTTGCCGTCGGTGGGTTTATTTACCTCGCCTTTGTCAGTGTCCTACTTTTTTGGCATTGCCAGAAATGGCGTTTATAAAAGTAGGTCTATCGATGTGAAGCAGAATTTTCAGGCTGTTGTGGCACCCACCTCAGAAGCCCAGACCTCTTTTATGCTTCAAGCCGGGATTCAGGGTTCATATCTTGAAAATTCGGTGATTGAGCAACTGTTTGACTACGAGTACGGACGAGGCGTGTCAGCCACTCAAGTCTTGGCTGAGGCGGTGTCGCAGAACATCCCAGTCTACACCATTACCAAAGCGAATCTCGACTCGGTGTTGCCTTTGTTATCAGTAAGTGGGGAAGTGAAAACGGATATAATAAATGCCATTCATGCTGGACAACATGCGATTGTACCACAACGTGAAATAGCGCATGGCGATTGGCGTGGTGCTGGTTATATCATTTTCGATACGATGACGGGTGCCGGTGCTTATTTAATAGAAGGCGGATTGAATGGGGGTTTTTTGGGAGTTTTGGTTTGTGAGTATTCTAAATACCCTCTCGCACTTACCCTGATAATTGCCGCTGCAATCGCGGCCGGTATTTTGGTCGCTTACTTATTTGGCCCGGCAGCAGTCGCCGTCGGAGCGTATGCATTCCGCGTTGCCATCCGAGCCGCTGTGATCATTGTTCTCAAAATAATCAAAAAACAAATCCAAAAACTCATCAAAAAATGGCTGGCAAAAACCGGGAAAAAAACCCCCCAACCCCCCAAGGAAAAACCCGGGAAAAAAGAGGGAAGTTGTCAATCCCGGTTACAGGTCACTAAGGTCAGCTTTTTGGATGACTTGTTCATTTACAAAGATGGGATAGGGGCATCAACAAAACTGGCTGACCTTCTAATTGAAGACCCGGTTTGGGAGGACAAAAATTTAATGGATTTTCAAATCGATAAGAATGAACCCGTCGGTTACGTGAGTGATGATAAGATAAAGGTCAAAGTGACCTTTAAGATCACACCGCCCTTAAAAGCGACGGAGAAAGTCAAACCGGTGACGATTGAAGGGAGAATTTCGACAAGCTGGTTTTTTGGGGGCTTCACGGCCAAACTGGAGGCCCGTGACTTACCGAATAAACCCAAGGCTGGGGATAAAGAGTACGAAGCGACGCTTTCATTGCTCAAAAACCAACGCTTGCCCAAGCGCAAAACGCAGTTTTTTGATCCGATGACAATCCAATGGTACACTTCCATTGGTGACAAAAACACCAATGCCAGCCTGCCAGCGTTTCGAGCCGGTACGACCAAGCACAAGGTTTATGTGACCTTGAAAAAGCCATTGGAACGGTTATTCGACAATTTCCATCTCACGCAGTTGCATTTAGCGACCTCAAATGCGGGCGCAAGTGATGAAGTACAAGCAATCAAAAAAACGTGGGAATTGTTTGAGACCCAAAGCCTTACCAATTGGGATGGCAAGCCTTTGTATTATTACAAACGTGGAGTTCTTGACTCTCAGTGTATTTCCGATGATCTTAATACTCAATTTTTAGCTAGGTTTTTAACCAGCGGTGAAGGACAATGCAGTGCGTTTGAAAAACTTTTCCAAGCCGCTTTGGAAACCAATGGCATCAAATCCGAGACTGTTGAGGTCTACGCTGGGCATGACGACTATATATTAGTCAACAACTGGCAATTTGTTGGCAAACCAAAATTGAAGGGAACCGGAGATTATCAGTGGCGATTGATTTTAAACTATGAAGGAACAAGAACCAATAACTCTGGACAGAAGGAAGCTATCTTTGGTACATACCCTCTCAACGAGGATTTTGTTTATGGGAAGTTAATTAGTTTGGAGGGACTCGCTGGGCAAAATTCTCAGCCTCCCCTGTTTGCACCCGCTGAAAAAGTGTGTGGTGTGCATTACATCGTCAAGGTGACTGATAAAGAGGCCCTTAAGAAGGGACTCAAAACGTTTTATTATGATCCCTCTTATGGAGTCACCTACGAGGGTGAAAAAGAGGAAGCCGAGCGGAACTTTGAGAAGGATGCTGTGGCGGGCTATTACAAACAGTTTCGTGATAATGAGGAAAAGTCAGATAAAAAGCCTAATTATTTTCGGGCGCGTAAACCCAAACCAAGTGAAGTGAATATTTACTTTACCCAGTAGTCCATCACTTAAGGGGCACTCATGGTGCCCCTTGTAATCGAAGGATAATGGTGGTGGATCATATTTTCTGGTCTAAAACCCGTTCTTTAATAAAGATGAAGCTATAAATGGAATTTAAGACGATTTTTCAACGCCTAGCTTTACTGCAAGATCGCGTCAACGCACTCAAGAATTCCTTTACTTATACCACTCAACTTGAACGTCTTAGCAAAATTGGCGGTCAAATTGAAAAGCTTGAACAGGAACGGCTGGTTTTGGAAAAATGTGTGCAACCCGTCAACCAATTTGAGAACGCATTATTAGAACAGGGCGAATTGTTGGAACTTGCGTCTTTTGAAATTGATCATGAGACAGCAAAAGTGGTGTCTCAAGATTTAGAACGCTTAGAACAACAATTTCCCGCTTTTGATATTAACCTATTTTTTTCTGGTGAAAGGGACGCACGCAATGCGTTTTTAGACATTCAATCGGGAACTGGTGACATGGAGGCCGAAGCGCAAGATTGGGCTAACCTGTTATCACGTGTGTACTTACGCTGGGCCGAACGGCACGGCTTTGTCGCCCAGATACTTAACTATTCACCGGGCGACAAAGGGGGTGCTAAAAGTGTTGTCCTCCATGTTGCTGGGGAATATGCGTCTGGTTGGTTACGCACCGAAACGGGAAAGCATCGTTTAGTCCGTCAATCCCCCGTTGACCCGAAAAACCGTAGCAGCACCTCATTTGTTGAAGTCTCTGTTGTGCCTGAAGTTAATGATGTGGAGATTGAGATTAATCCCACTTCGCTACGTATGGAACGTTATCGTGCCGAAAGGGCTGGCTGTGCACATATATTACGTACTGAATCATCAGTACGCCTGACCCATTTGCCGACTAACACCGTTGTGCAATGTGAGTGGGAACGTTCTTGGCAAAAAAACAAAGTTCTTGCAATGAAGTACTTAAAAGCCAAATTGTTTGCCTTAAAAATGCAACAATGCAATGTTGCAAATCAATCAGCCGTTGAAAACCCGAACTTGAGTAGGAACCCTCCAATTCGTTCCTATGTCTTGGATAAATCGTACATTAAGGACTTACGTACCAGCTTCAAAACCCAGGATGTGGAAGCAGTGCTAGATGGATATTTAGATGACTTTATTAAAGTGGCTCTGAGCAGTGGCTTGTGACATAACAAAAGCCATAAAAAATGTAGTTTATAGGATAACAAAATAATAACTTGACAAAACTGTCAAAATTGAACTGAGTCAATCTGGCAAAAGTTTCCACTCGTTGGATGGAAATTGCGGTCATTTGATTTTCCATCCCTTATATGGGATATTTGGTCTGTGGCTTTAGAATGATGCGAAGACAAGTGAGAACCATTTCAACCGTTGTTAAATACCAAGGCAGAAAGTTTTTTTAAGATGAAAACTAAATTCTTTGTCTTTGTTATAAAAGCTCTAAAAAGTTTTTCAAAGTTTGTTTTCCAAACAACGTCAAAAAATACCTCGAAATATCCTCCATTTTGTTTTGTCAGGTGGAGTTCAAAGCTTCAGCTTTGGACTCCAATAAATCGTAAAATTAAAGGCTTTTATTCAGAATGGGATTTTTAGCTGGATTTTGTTTTTATTCTGTTAATTCTTTTGAAAATTCTGATTTTGACAATTAAAAATGAGAGCAACATGATTAGAATTTTATGGGTTGAAGATAATCAGTTTGGTGGTATGCTGCCAAGACTCTTGAAACGAAAAGGGTTTGAAGTTGTACGTGCTCTTGATGGTGGACAAGCGGTCGAAATGGCCTCTAGTGAAAAGCCTGATTTAATTTTAATGGATATGAGCTTACCGGTTAAAGATGGCGAAACTGCCATTGCTGAGATCAAAGCGTCAGAAACAACCCTACACATTCCCATTATTGCGTTAACCGCTCAGGCGATGAGTTCAGACAAACAGAAAGCTCTCAAAGCCGATGATGTTGAGACTAAGCCAATAGAATTTCCCCGCTTATTTGGCAAAATCAATCGATTATTATCTATTGAGCCTAGTGTTCCGCCACAGTAATAATGGGAAGTACGAATAACCGGCAGACAACACTTATTTTATATAAGGATTTTAAATTGCTTGAAGTGAAAGGAGATGGTGCACTAGAAAAGTAGTCGGGTGGTGATTTTCTGAAAAAGTGGCCTGTATTTGAGGTCAATGAGATTGTCACGTCGGGTGGGATTGTTGTACCTACCCGACCACTTTTGTGTTCTATCGTCTCATTTCTAGGGGTGATCAATGGAAAGTTTAACGCAGAAAGCCAAAAAATGGTTTGGGTTCACCGCCAAAATGTCTGTTCAACCGAGCATTGAAGTCATAAAGGAAACGGAAAGTACTAGAACCGTTCCGGTTAAGCTTGACGGACAAGAATATAAAATACAAATCCAGGCTGCTATGTTGGATT
>QNER01000654.1 GCA_003646175.1 Candidatus Parabeggiatoa sp. nov. 1 | reverse complement strand
TGGTATCCAGAGCCAGATGTGTTAGTGGAATACGCACTTTCTGTGACATTGCCAACCGGTTTTCTCGCGGTTTCAGAGGCGGAGACGGTTGACGTACAAAAAACCGACGCAACGTCTACCTTTGCTTTTGAGTTCAACCATCCATTGGACTCATTAAATCTGGCAGCCTCCAAGCATTACGTTTTAAAAACAGAGGCCTATAAAAATATCGCCCTTGCCGCGTATTTTTTTCAACAGGATGCGCATCTCGCAGATATTTATCTTGAGTACACCAAAAAGTATCTGGCGATGTATGAACAAATGCTCACGCCATATCCCTATCAGCGGTTTGCGATTGTCGAAAATCTTCTCCCCACCGGTTTTGGTATGCCAACCTATACGTTGTTGGGGCGTGCGGTTGTGCGTTTGCCGTTTATTGTGAAAACGTCGCTGGGGCATGAAGTGCTGCATGAATGGTTTGGTAATTCCGTTTTTATTGATTATGACAAAGGTAATTGGGCGGAAGGTATTACCAATTATTTGGCAGATCAGCATTACGCTGCCCTGAAAGGCAAAGGCGTGGCTTATCGCAAGCAAATCATGGTGGATTACAACGCTTATGTGAACGATAACAACGCGATGCCGGTGCGGGCGTTTCATTTTCGCCGTAATAGGGCGCAGCGTTCAATCGGCTACGGCAAAACCGCGATGATTTTTCATCAGTTGAGAATGCAATATGGTGATGAAGCGTTTTTCTTGGCGTTACGTGATTTTATTAAAGCCCATTCATTTCGCGCAGCGGCTTGGCGTGATATACAACAGGCTTTTGAAAACGTCACCGGGGATAATTTGGCGGCGTATTTTGCTCAATGGCTGGAACGCAAGGATATTCCTCATATCACTGCCAAAAATGCTAAATTGCGAGTTGCACAGGGCAAGCTCACGCTTTCATTTACCCTTGTGCAACACACCACAACCCCCTATCTTATGCAATTGCCAATTACCGTTCACACGGCGAGTGGTAAAACGCAACGCTTTGTTGAGGTAAGTGGTGAGAAAGAAAAGATCACGTTGGTATTGGATGAGCCGCCCACCAAAGTGGTTATTGATGAAGAGTATGATCTGATGCGGCAATTATTGCCCGAAGAAATTCCACCGACATTGGGTGGCGTGATGGGCAAGGAAAAAATGATTGTGGCAATGTCGCCGGAACAACGTGCATTGTATCAACCGCTTATTAATGCGTTGGGGATTGCCAATCTCACCTTTGTTGCGCCGCAAGCATTAACGTTTGCCCAAGTGAAGGAAAATTCGGTTTTGATTGCCGGTTTTGACACGCCAATGGTGGATATGTTATTTGGCAAACAAACGGTGCCTGAAGATGGTGTGCGCGTGGTTGTCCATAAAAATCCGTATAACGATCCGGAAATGATTGTCCTGTTGCACGCCAAGAATACTAATGAAGTGCAAGCGGTGGCGCGACGGTTATCTCATTATGGCAAATACAGTGTGCTGGCATTCACGGGCGGTAGAAATACCCATAAAGCCATTTCCGAGTCAACCAATGGGATTCCCCTGTTCAGTCGCCCCGCCACCCACGCGCTCAAACCCAGTCAGGTGGCAACGTTGGATGATATCATCCCGGCGATTGTGGATAATCGCGTGATTTATGTGGGCGAACAGCACGATCAATTCGCGCATCATATCAACCAATTGATGGTGATTAAAAAACTTCACGAAGCGGGATACCAAATCGCGGTGGGTATGGAAATGTTCCAAGTGCCTTACCAAAAAGCATTGGATGATTATATGGCAGGGCGGATTGATGAACTGGCTTTTCTGAAAGCGTCACGCTATTTCAGCAATTGGCGTTTTGACTATAATCTTTATAAGCCGGTTATAGATTATGTTAAAGCTGCCGGTATTCCGCTTATCGCCCTTAACATCGATAAGCAGGTTACCAATAAAGTGGCTCGTGAAGGTATCCACAGTTTGACAGATGAAGAAAAACAACATTTGCCGGCTGCGATGGATTTTGCCAATGCCACCTATCGGCAGGATTTGTACCAAGTTTTTCTCCAGCACCAAAAGCATTTTAAGAAGCCGCAGTTTGAATACTTTTTACAAAGCCAAGCCCTTTGGGATGAAACGATGGCACACTCGGCTCAGCAATTTTTGGCTGAAAACCCCGATACCAAATTAATCGTTTTGGCGGGTAATGGGCATCTGAGGTACCGCTATGGCATTCCCAATCGCGTTTATCGGCGAGGTGGCGAGCCATTTACTGTCATTGTGCAAGATGAAGATATTGTGGATGGCATTGGCGATTATGTCCTATTGACAGAGGAACTCAAAGGAAAAAAAGCGCCTAAGCTGGGTGTCTGGATAGACGAAAAGGACAACCAAGTTGTCATTAAGAACGTTAGTGAAAAAACACCGGCGAAAAAAGCTGGGTTGCAAGTCGGCGACATTATTACCCAGTTAGCCGGGCAAGAAATACATGCTTTGGTGGATTTGAAATGGGTACTTTTTTACACCGACATGGGTAGCACGGTGACAATACAAGTGATCAGAGAGGGCGAGACAATGACTCAAGAGATGACGTTTAGTACACCGAAGTAGTACAACGGATTGACTGATTTGACGGATAAGTGTGACTATTCGTTCCAGGCGAACCTTGCACGAATTGTACAAGGTTCGCCTTGTACTCCTGATTGATAATTAATCTATTTAATATATTTAATATATTTTCACCTAAGCTGGGTGTCTGGATAGACGAAAAGGACAACCAAGTTGTCATTAAGAACGTTAGTGAAAAAACACCGGCGGAAAAAGCCGGTTTGCAAGTCGGCGACATTATTACCCAGTTAGCCGGGCAAGAAATACATGCTTTGGTGGATTTGAAATGGGTGCTATTTTACACTGACATGGGTAGCACGGTGACAATACAAGTGATCAGAGAGGGCGAGACAATGACTCAAGAGATGACGTTTAGTACGCCGAAGTAGTACAACTTCTTTCCGGATTTTACGGATAAGTGTGATTAGGAGCGCAAGGCGAACTTTGTACTCCTTCCCATCTTCGGCCGTTTTTGGTACAAGGTTCGCCTTGTACTCCTGAGCAATCACAGAACAAAGTTTTTTGGTACAAGGTTCGCCTGGTACTCCTGATTGATAATTAATCTATTTAATCTATTTAATCTATTTTCTTTTCTCTTACCATCAAAAACATTCATTATGTCAATTAAATCACTAGCTATCAGAAAAGCCTACGAAAAATATGGCGTTAACACGTTTTACCAAAACTTTGGCGATAGTTACCGTAATCCCCATGAAGCGGTGATTTTCAAAGTCATTGAGGCTGTTTATACTGCTTACCAACCAGATTTTTCTAAGGTATTGGATTTAGCGTGTGGGAGTGGGGAGGTGACACGGGCACTGGGGACACTGGGTTACACTCAGGTGGATGGCATTGAGCCTTATACTTTTAAGGCTTACTTTGAACAAACCGGCAAACGGGCTGAAAAATATCACTTTGAAGATATAGAAATGGGGATTTTATCAGAAAGACTTTATACTACAATTATTTGCAGTTTTGCGCTCCATTTAGCAGTACCGTCGCGCTTGCCAACACTGTCATATCAATTAAGCCGAATTGCACCAAAACTATTAGTGATTACACCACATAAAAAACCACAAATACAATCACAATGGGGTTGGACTTTATTAAATGAATTGTCGGTTGAACGGGTGAGGGCACGGTTCTATCAATCTGACAATTTCCGTCAGTTATAAACCACCTTAGCCAATTTCTTTTTATGGAATACTATATCAATGTTATAGCAATGATTAATGATTATTTAATATAATTATCAATGAATTAAATTATATAATACCAGGAGCGCAAGGCGAACCTTGCACGAATTGTACAAGGTTCGCCTTGTACTCCTGTCAACACAACATTGGCCTAATGAACAGGGTTGGTTGTGGTGTGATGAAGTTGGTTTATGGTTAGGTGTGGTTGAACATCAATTTCCAAGAGCGACAAGCCTTGTCAAGACACCACGCTTTTTTCACAAAGAGGGTCAATTGGTGCTAACAGCAAAAGAAGCTGAGGCTTGCGCGCGTCGTGCGGCCGAAGCCGCCCGCCTAAAAGCACTTTTGGCTCGTTCCAAATAATTGGCAATACCATTTCTTTTGGCAGGTGCCCAAACGTAAGAAAGGGCAATACTTTCACGGATACTGTCCCTAAAAAGGGTGAGTCACCATTAACTTTCTTGAACATCGAGTTTAAATTCGTTTCAGGCGAACCTGATACGACAATGCCACTACGTTTGTTTTAAATACACATTGCGTAAATATCCAACGCAGGATGCCTAAGTTAACGATTTATTCTCGCACACTGAAGTTGATGGTTTCGCCATTGAAAATCAGTATGCCATTTTTGTCAGGCTGCATACTAACAATCTTTTTCGTCATCACTACAACTTGAATCATGTAGTCGATAGCCAAAACGTATTTCTTGGGGTGTGAGGAAGTTGTCGGGTTGAATGCCGTGAAACCACACTCACCCTACGCTGGCTCAGATTTATTCACCTCGTTTGGGAACGATAGAAATAAACCCCACCCTTTTAAAGTGGCGGGGTTTTTAAAATCATAGTGATTTTCTAATCTGAGATGACATCTTGGATAGGTGTCGGATCATAGACAATTGTGCCGTCTTTAAGGCGGTAACCATAGTAAATGCGTAATTCACCTGTTACATCGAGTTTGCCCTGCCAAATATCAATACGCTGGCTTGGTTGAAGAATGATGTTTCTCTTCATAGGCACTAACGTCTCAATACTGCCATCCAATTACCGTACTATTGGCGGTGTTATCGCGCGTTATTCGATGGGAACGTCAGACTCTGCTAGCAGGTAAAGTTGTTCTTTCGCGGTGGATGTTGGTTCATAAATAGCGACTACCAATAAATCCACCACTTCTCCAACGTGTGCAAAATCCGCCGTGATTTGACCACCGATTAATACCTCATCTGTCGTCGTTTGCATGACTTGAGGTAATTCGGGTTCATTGTTGACGATGACTCCGCCTTGAAATTGACTTCTGGTTTTA
>QNER01000653.1 GCA_003646175.1 Candidatus Parabeggiatoa sp. nov. 1 | reverse complement strand
CTCGTAACAATGTCGGTTTCTTGGTATCAATAGCCCACAAACGCAGCGTCAAGTCAAACATGCCACTACTTAATAAACGGGTACCGCTGTTATCAAACGCGACGGATGCCACTTTTCCTGCATGTGCCTTTTTAATAACGCGTTTCTGCGCTGTACCTATTCTAAATAAACCAATCCCGCCGTCATAACCGGCCGTCGCAAGCATTTGATTGTCGGGAGAAAAGGCCACGGCATGGATACCATCAGAATGACCGGTGAAAGTGTATTGCGCTTGTAACTGGCCAGCAGTTGGTTGCCACACTTTAGCGGTACCATCCAAACTGGCAGAAGCCAGCAAACGACCATCACGGCTAAAGGCCAAGCGTTTTATGATACCCCTATGCGCCTGCGCCTGTTCCGACAACAAGTGCGCATCCGGTAAAGAATATAAACGGAGTGCGCCATCATTAAATCCAACCGCAACACTATGACCATCAGGGGCAATGGCTGTCGAGGCTGGTTCATTGGGCAAATCGATCACTTGTTGATGGGGCAAATCCAACGCCCACCGCCGCACGGTTTGATCCCAACTGGCACTGAAGATTTGTCCTTTATGTACAGCAAGTCCGCCTTCTCCGATACCCGCTTCATGTCCTTGCAATACCCGTCTTGTCACACCACTGGCTAGATCCCAAACACGCAACGTGCGATCAAGGCTGGCTGAAACGAGGTGCTGTCCTTTGGTTACAAAACGCAAATCATGCACAACATCTTGATGTCCAGTTAATAGACGGGGTGGCAGCGAAGACTCGACTTCCCAAAGCATTATCTTATTATCGGCACCACTGGTTGCTATTAATTGACGGTAATCCTCTGCATGTAGTGATTTTACGGATGCTATCCCTTTTCGGGATAGTATCCGTTTGAGCCTATTTGGACTAAAACGCACACTTGTCACATCATCGGTATGTCCGCGTAAAGTTCGTAGGTTTTCCCCAGTTGTGACATTCCACAAACGGGCGGTATGATCATAAGAGGCACCGGCTAAGCGAGTGCCGGTCGAATTGAAACTAAGCCCACCCTCAAAAACAACCTTGTTATGGCCTTCAAAAGTCTGAATAATGTCGCCGGTTGCCACCGCCCACAAAGTCGTCTGGTTTTTTGAAGTCGTTTTATCATCGACACCCGTACTGGCGGCTAATCGGGTGCCGTCCGGACTGACGGCCAATGCAAAGACTCGATGAGGGGCTTGCCATTCCGATTGTTTTTCACCGGTTGGCAATGACCAAAAAATAATACGCTTATCATCGCCCGCGCTGACAAGCCAATCGCCTTGTGGGTGAAAAACCACGTCTCGGATATAAACTTCTTTACCGTCTACTTCTAAATGGTGTCCGGCTAAACGTTTGATTAATTTGCCGCTGGCAACATCAAATAAAACCACCGTGCTTTTTTCCCCAACGGCAGCCAGTAATTTGCCATCCGGACTGACAGCCACGGATTTCAGTGCAGCCCCCGCCCCTTTATACACCCGATTCGCAGTACCGCCCATCATTTCAACAAACCTGGCTAACCAATTGCGGGCATGACGACGGGACGCGGCCATTTTATTATCTAAATCATAAGTTTGCTGCAAAATCGCACCGGCTGCCGTATAATCTTCCACCCCCCAGCGTGCCAACAAAGAGGCATGTTTCAATTGCGATTCAAACAAACTTTCGGTGCGAATCTGTTCAACTTGAATGGCCTGGTTTTCGGCCTGCATCGCCCACAGAAAACCTACCACTGATACCGCCGTTAACAGGATTAAACCGGCAACTGTCGCATGCCGAATATATTTCAATTGCCGCGCCTTTCGCACCGACTCCTCAAAAAACGCAATATGCACATCCGTCATATCTGCTTGATGACATTGATGAAAATCCTGCAAAAGTTCTAAATTCGGTGACTGCCACAACAAACCCGCTGTCTGCTTTTTACCCAACTCACTTGTCGCAGCGGCCCAACGCTTTGAGACCCTATCCAAGCGTTGGGCAAAACGCAAATCCTCTCGACTGCTTTCCAACCAGCCTCGCAACGCAGTCCAGTGCTCTAATAACGCTTCATGCGTCACTTCCGCCACTGCCAGCGCACCAGCGCCCTCAGATAAAGTAATTAAACGCGCATCGGTACAGCAAAATTGGCGCAAAACCATAGATACCTGAGCATACATTTCCCCTTTGGCAACCATATCCGCCACTGCCACCCGACGGCGCGTATCTCGACTCCCTTCCCCCAGCCGCACCAATTTTAAAAATGCTCGACGAGCAATTGACTTATCTGCGTCCGACAGATTGTCGTAAATCGCCTGTGCTTTTTGCGCTAACGCACCACCAACGCCGCCCACTTTATTTAACGTTTCGGCCGGTGTAATCCCAGCGCGTTTGCCTTCCCAGATTTCCTTTAACGCAAACTGTAACAAAGGTAATATGCCTTCGCGTCCTCGGCTTTGTTCAATCAATAACGCAACTGTCGCGTCGTCTAACGGCAGATTCGCTTGTTTCGCCGGCTCACTGATGGCCAGCCGCAAATCCGCTTCATTCATCATCGGCACAATCACCGCCTGTTGTGCAATCGCTTGATTAAAAGCGGGATGTTGCTGCGTTTCTGCTAAAAAATCGCTACGGAAGGTCAAAATCACAGAAACATGCGCTGCCTGATCACTGACAGCCACCAGCAGATTGTCAATAAAAACTTCGCGATCTTCCTGAGAAATTTCACGATAAGTGTAAATTTCCTCGAACTGATCAATCAAAATCACCAAATGCCGTTTATCCTTATTGTACAAATCCGCCACAATACGCCGCAAACCATCACGGTGCTGCATTTCCACGATAAATTGCTGAGTTTGAGTCGTTGGCATACCATCCAGCGTTGCCAACGCTTTTGCCAACATTTCAAATGGGCACTTTTTCGGTTTAATCACGATAACTCGCAATTCCCCCAATTCCCCCGGATCACGCTGTTTCAACGCTGGCAGCAAACCGGCGCGTGCCACCGATGATTTTCCCGATCCTGAAGGCCCCAAAATTGGCAATAGGCGCGGTAATGCCTCCCCATTAGCACGGTGCAAATCGTGAAAAGTTTGCCAAAGTTTATCTGTCAACTTTTCACGCCCAAAAAAACGATTGGCATCCGCTTCCCCAAAAGCATCCAACCCCAAATAAGGATTCGCCGGAAATTTTAAATCATGCCAACTGGGAGGTGTCACCATTGGATTTTGATAAATAACCGGCAACCAACACGCTCCCGGATATTCATCGTCCAAGCCTTGTTCATGCAAGCGTTCCCGTGCTTGGCGCACTGCCAAATAGGAAGTTTGACCTTGAGAATACAGATCAAGAAACAATTTCAAAAACTGTTGAGCGACGCGATCCGGCACCGGCTCTCGCATCACAATCACCTGTGGCATATTCAAATCGGCTAAATCCTCGGCCAAATTCAACCCATCACACGAATTAAAAATCGCCAACTGTAGCCCATGCTCAATCGCTTTTCTCAAACCATATTTTAATTGTTCAATGGTTAAACTCTCGGTGCGATTGATAAATAGCCGGCCTTTTTCATTTTGGCTGGAACTATGCCCGGCAAAAAACAGAATGTCCCAATTTTGCTCCCAAAGAACATCGCTGATATCGGCACGTTTAGGCTCGGAAAGAAATATCGGTTCGGCACCGTTGGCACGTAATTTTTCTAACGATTGGCGATCACTGTCAACATCAATGCCGGTGCTATCGCCCAAAATCGCCAAGATTCTCACCACCGCGCTTTCTTTGATGGATTGCACTACGCTCGGTTTTTCAAACGCGGCCGCACAGAGTGCAACTTCCGCTTTAGTAAAGACATCGGCAAATAAATCCCATTCATGCCACGGTAATTTTTTCAATAGGGCATCGTCAGTCTGAATAATGACTTGATGTTCCGTTTGTTTATCTCCAAACGCCCGGCTTAATACTTCCCGAAACGCTATAAAATCCGGATCTGCCGAAGTCAACCAAGTTTTAAAAGCGGCCAGAAAGTCAGTGGCAGACTGGCGAGAGTTTTCTAAGAGTTGTTCAAAACTAACGGCTTTGGTTTTGCCTCTACCACGAAAAGTTTGAAGATTAAAATAGTTTGATTGCCAGCGTTGATAGCTTTCCGGAATGCTTTGAGGGTTAGCCACCGAGTCGCAGCTTGGTGGCAATTTGCCAACAATTGTCTGTGCCCGATGAGCAGGCTCGCCTTCTTCAGTTATTGACACTGTTACTTTAAACCCCTGTTGAAAATTACCGTCTTCAATTTTGAAAATAGTTGACTTTGGCATTTCAGTTATCAATTCAAAATAAATCCGTCAAATCCGTCAATCCGCTGTACTTTTTATCAGTTATCTAGTACAACGGATTGACGGATTGTTCGGATTAAGTACAGCGGATTGACGGATTGTTCGGATTGATAAATATCTATGTACAGAACAAAAATTATAACAGATTGATTTTAAAACCATTTCGTGATGCTATCGCTTTTTGTGGCGATAGTATCACTTTTGCACTTTTGCAGTATCACCCTTCTCTATATGCCAAAATCCCACAAACCCTTATTTGTAGACGTTCAGAAAAATAATGTAACTTCACTGCTGCTATCCCTAAGAAGGGATAGTATCCGTTAACTTTGACTTGTGAAATTAATTAAGTACCCGTGCAAGAGTTTTCAGGTATTTTGGATACTAAAGCAGTTGTTTTTGTTCTGTTTATTTTTTTAGAATACCTACACGGGTACTTATATGAACATCTATAGTCAAAAATATCATTGTAATAACAAGTGCTATTATTTGAGTGATACTATCGCCACAAAAAGCGATAGCATCACGGCTTGAACACTTTTTGGTCCTGTACATTGGATAAATATAGTACAACTGATTGATATAAGAAGAAAAAAATCCGCAAAATCCGTCAATCCGCTGTGCTGGTTATCACAAACTCTTCAGTCACGCTAATCTCGTTAAGTGCCACCACCACACGAAAACGCTCTCCCTTATCATAAAACCAATCCTGTTCAAGATAATCGTGATGAGTGCCAGCCACTTCTTCAAGCGGCTCCCCT